>JAYTZS010000029.1:0-2237 GCA_043741885.1 Bdellovibrio sp.
ATTCCAAAGTCGCTTCTGTTTTCCGCTGTCCAGAAGGTCCGCATTTCCGACTGGGCATGAATATGTTGTCGTGCTGCCCCCAAATCGTTTTTACCGATCGTTGGCGTGCCCGGCACCCCGGTCTGCGATCGTCCCCAAGCTCAGCGGCCAGAAGGCTCAGGCGCGATGGAAAGGGAGACGGCCTGGATCGATTAGGTTTTGTTCGCTTAAGTCGTGAACTGCGCCCCGCTTTTCCGAAATAATCTATTGGCACTGATGCTGCTAACACCTTCGAAGCATCGACATAAACCACCGAATTGAATGATTTGAGGATATTCCATGAAAAACGTAATTGCATTTATTAGCCTGCTCTATGTTTCATCTACAGCATTTGCGAGCAAGTGCGACTTTGTTTCCGTAGCTGAAAATGCGTTGGCAGCTGAAAAATTCGAATCGGCCTGCTTACCATTGGACGGCGCAAAGTCGTGTGTAGTTCACGTTGTTTCTCGCGCCTTTGAATATGATCCGGCTCGAGCATTAGTAGCCGTCCCCTACATGGTGATTGATAACAATGGCGCAAAACAAATGTATGGCAATGTTTTGGTAAAGTCGGAAAAATGCGAACTTCAATATATTCAAAAGTCTTCGGGAAGCACTCAGGCGATCCGTCAGCTGCAGGCAAAATAAAATTAACTATTTGGGTGATCAAAACCACTTGAATCTGGAGCTTCGCTGCTACTGCGAAGATCTGAATAAGTAGGACCGGCTTTGCGCGGCCCTACTTTTTTCTCCTCGTTCCGACCAATGAGATACGAATTTTCGGCCAACCTCGGGACCGCCAGACCGTTCGACTAGAAGCCAGTAAGTTCATCAACGGCGAGAATTCGGCAAGAACCAAAACTTCCGAATCCGCGTGGCCGGGACCTGTTCAACCCCATCGGGTTTGCTGGAGGACGCCGGCGCAAAACCGATTGCAGCTTGCACGACACCGCGTCCAGGTGAGTAGCGTCTTCCGAGGCGGCGCTTTTATCGGGTGACCGTCAGGCGCCCGTTCCTGACGGGCACAGGCGCTGCAAACCGAAGTGACTACTGACCGCCAGTCGATATCTTTTCAAAGTTAACCCAGAAAGCCGTAAATTGCCGGTGGTTATTGAATCGCAGGATGATCGCTATAGTCGACCCATCAGTACGAGCACGAGGATGATGACGACCACCAATCCCAATCCACCACTGGGCCCGTAGCCCCAACTTTTGCTGTGTGGCCACGTCGGAAAAACGCCGACCAACATCATTATCAGAACAATCAAAAGTATAGTTCCTACACTCATTGGAGTCTCCTTTAGTCTTTTAAATTCTTTTTAACTTCACTAACGGCCTCGTCTTTTTTAGCCTCAAAATGCTGAAATATATCTGCAATTTTTTTGCTGTAACTGTCTTGAGCTTCACCGTACTTTTGCTGGATGAGCCCACCGATGGCTTTCGCATCACCTTTTGTTTTGTCGAGCTCATCATCGGTCAGATTACCCCAGGCCTTTTGAATATCACCTTTGATCTCAAGCCATTTTCCTTTGATTGTGCTTTCGTTGATTGCCATTTGCTTTCTCCTTGGTTAAATTTTCCATATTAATCAACTTTATTTTTGACTTCTGTCGCTGTTGTTTTCGCTTTATCAGATAAGTTCTCAGCCTTGTGTTTGATTTTCTTTCCCAGACACTGCATCTTACCATTGACCATCTCGCAAGATTCGTCTTTCGCTTCACGATAAGTGCTCTTTGTGCTGTCGACGGCTTTGTTTTTCTGGGTTTCTAACTTCTCCATTGTCGACTCCTCAGCGTGAGCGGTCATCGTAAAACTGAGCGCCACAGATAAAAAGCAGGCCTTATGAAATTTGTATTTTTTCATATTAGGCTCCTTATAAGAAAACGGTGCGCTTGATATTAAATGACTCGCGGGGCAGTTGAGCAACAAAGATGCCATCAGAGACCAAGGCGGCAAATGAAAACAGATAGCAGTACGGATGAGTTGAAGAAATACTTTGGGACAGTATTTGTATCGTCATTGACAATATGTCTCGTCAATCAAATACCGATACTGACAAATACCAATACTTAATTTTTTGTTCATGACTGGAATGAGTCCATTTTCTCAGATGTTTCATTAACCGAATTATTGGCGCTTCTTGACATGGGGTTCGTGGCTAAAATGCGAGAGCTATTCTTCGGGGTGGAAGCCAGAGGAACAGGACCCTTTCTAGTTAG
>JAYTZS010000030.1:0-6486 GCA_043741885.1 Bdellovibrio sp.
CACGCTGTTTGGACCACTTCGCCGACTTCAGAAAAATTCATTTTTCCCTTCATTGTCTTAAAAAGTTGAAGCGAATAGAAATTCAAATAACCGCGAAAAAAATTCTCCCAGGGGGTTCGATCGAAATGGCTAAGTTTTTGAAAATCGATTGCAGAAAAAAAATCTGATCAGCGGCACGGTGGATGAACAATCCAGTTGAAAAATAGCTCTTGCCTAAAAGTTTTCTGAAATCTAGCATTGTGGCTCCCCCTGAAAGTCAGTCCTGGCGGTACTCTGCGCAGAACTCGCTTGAAATGATTTGCGTGAATCAATTGAATGACAGAATGAATAAAATTTGAAGAGCTTGATTGAAATGAATTTGCGTAGGTCTCATAGTTGGTATCTGAGAGACAACTTTGGTCCATTGTCTAGATTGCGAACGATGTCGATTTTAGCTGTGTAACAAAATAAAAATGAAATCTCTATCCGAAGCGACCGGAAATATATTCCTCAGTTATTTTCTCAACAGGTGACGTGAATATCTGACTTGATTCCCCAAACTCGATCAACTTTCCTAAATACATCAAGGCTGTGAAATCAGAAGACCGTGCGGCTTGCTGCATATTGTGAGTCACCATCACGACGCAAGTGTCTTTTTTGAGATCAAATAGCAGGTGCTCAATTTTCGCTGTTGATATCGGATCCAAGGCTGAGGTGGGCTCGTCCAAAAGAATGACGTCTGGTTTCATTGCAATCGCTCTCGCAATGCAAAGCCGCTGCTGTTGGCCACCAGAAAGACTCATTCCGCTTTGCTTCAATTTATCTTTCACCTCCTCCCATAAAGACGCCTTCTTCAGAGCCCATTCAGTTCGTTCAGAAATCTCATTGGCTGTTAGCTTTTCATAAAGTCCAACTCCGAAAACCACATTATCTGCAATCGACATCGGAAAAGGGGTCGGCTTTTGGAAGACCATACCTATTTTAGAGCGAAGCTGAATCACATCCTGCTTGGGATCTAAAATATTCACACCATTGAGCAAGATCTCACCACTGAGAGTCTGTTTGTTGTAAAGCTCATACATTCGGTTCATTGTTCGAAGCAAAGTCGACTTGCCGCAACCTGAGGGGCCAATAAACGCAGTTATCTTTTTATCTGGTAGCTCAAGGCTCACATCTTTCAGAGCTTGAACGGTATCGTAATAAAAGTTGAGATGCTCAACTACAAGCTTAGCTGAGTTCAAGATTTCCTCCGCATCATCAAGCGCGCGACAACATTGAGTACAAGCACACTGGCAGTAATGATCAAGGCTCCGCCCCAAGCGAGGGTCTGCCAATCAGCGTAGGGGCTCATTGCAAACTGAAAAATCACTACTGGCAAATTGGCCATGGGCCGAGACATATCAGTCGTCCAAAATTGATTGTTCAAAGAAGTGAAAAGTAAGGGCGCGGTTTCACCGCTGATCCTGGCGATCCCAAGTAGAACTCCAGTAATAATTCCTGATTTCGCTGCTTCAAGGGTCACCGAAGTGCTGATTTTCCATTTTGGTGCGCCCAAAGCAGAAGCAGCTTCACGTAAGCTATTTGGTACCAGCTGCAGCATGTTTTCAGTGGTGTTTACAACAACTGGAATGATGATCAAAGACAATGCGATCACTCCTGCCCAACCAGAAAAATGTTTGTACTGAAACACAACGAGGGTATAAACAAAAAATCCAATAATGACCGTAGGAACTGACAACAGAATGCCATTAACAAAGCGAACTGTTGAAGCCAAACGAGATTGATTGCCATACTCTGCCAAATAAATTCCAGCCATAATACCAATCGGAGTGCCAAGTAAAGTGGCCAGGCCGACAATTGCAAAACTGCCAAAAATTGCATTGAGCAATCCACCTTGGCCTCCTGGAGGTGGAGTCATTTCTGTAAATATCGTGCGGTTGATCGCAGGAATTCCATTCTCTAGCAATGTGAATAAAATAGCCGCCAAAAAGAACAATCCGATGGCCATCGCAGAACAGGCTACCGAAAGACCGACCACATTTTTTACCTTGCGTTTTCTAAACATCAAGTGGTGCTGGTTTATCATTGTAGCAATCCCTCCTTTTTTTTCAACCGCAGGAGCAGAAGCTTAGCAAGGGCTAAAATAAAAAAGGTGATTAGGAATAGAATCAACCCCAGCTCAATCAATGAAGAAGTATAAAGCTCACCAACTGCCTCAGTGAACTCGTTGGCCAAGGTTGAGGATATTGTGCTTCCAGGGCTGAAAAGAGATACAGACAAATCGTGCGCGTTTCCAATCACGAAGGTGACAGCCATGGTTTCACCCAAGGCGCGAGCCAAACCTAGCATGATACCGCCAGCGACTCCCTGTTTGGAAAATGGAAGCACCACTCGCCAAATAACTTCCCATTGAGTTGCACCCAAACCATAAGCTGATTCTTTTAGCATGACGGGCACAATTAAAAACGTATCTCTCATAACTGATGAAATGAATGGAATGATCATTATTGACAAAATAAGCCCAGCGGTCAGCATGCCAATTCCCATCGGTGGGCCTTGAAACAAAGAACCTATGATTGGAAGTCCGGCAAAGTGAGTGTGCATCCATGGCTGAATATTATGGGCAATAAAAGGAGAAAAAACAAAAAGTCCCCACATGCCGTAAATGATGCTTGGAATGCCAGCTAAAAGTTCGATCGCTGTGCCTAAAGGTCCGCGAACAGAAGTGGGTGCAATTTCAGTTAGAAAAAGAGCAATTCCAAAACTGATTGGAACTGCGACGATCAAGGCAATCGTAGAGGTCACCAAAGTTCCAAAAATCGGAACCAAAGCTCCGAACTGTGAGGCAACCGGATCCCAATCTGTTGAGGTCAAAAAGTTCAAACCAAACTTGTGAATCGACGGCACGGCACCAAGGTAAAGTTCATAAACGATGGTGATCAACAAAGCAGGAATCAGCAAAGCGAAAAAAAGCGTCATGCAGTGAAAAAGGACGTCAATCCATTTCAACCGCTTGATTCTTCGAGCAAGAAATTTTTTTGTGAAGACAGATGCTTCTCTGAGTCCTAAAATTTCGCGCCGTTGTCTTTTAGAAAGTTCTTTTGAGTTTCCGACTGCCAGCTCCATTAAGGCAATGAAATCACTTTGCCATCTTTTGTTTTGATTTCTGATTTCCAAGTCTTCTCGATCATGGCAGTTACTTTAGCAGGCATTGGAACATAGCTCAATTCAGATGCCAGCTTTTGCCCGCTGTTGTAAGCCCAATGGAAAAAGCCCAAAACCTGTTTGGCCTGCTCTGGATTTTCTTGTGTCTTGTGAAGAATGACAAAAGTAGAGCCAGCAATAGGCCAGCTTTTCTTTCCCCCAGCATCGGTCAAGATCAAATAATAATCCTTTGCAGTCGCCCAGTCACCTGCATTAGCCGCTTGAATGAAAGACTCGGAATTAGGCTGCACAAATTCTCCAGATTTATTTTTCATTTGCACAACAATCATTTTGTTTTGTTGAGCATAGGCATATTCTACATAGCCAATAGAGCCATCAATCTGGTTCACAAAGGATGCGACTCCTTCATTTCCCTTTCCACCAACGCCAGTAGGCCATTTCACTGCAGTCCCTTCTCCAATTTGACTTTTCCAGTCTGGGCTGACTTTAGAAAGATAGTTTGACCAAATAAAACTTGTTCCCGAGCCGTCCGACCGATGCACGACTGAAATCTCTTGATCCGGAATTTTCATTCCAGGGTTTAGAGCCATTAGCGCGGGATCGTTCCACTTTTTAATTCTCCCCATAAAAATGTTAGCCAGAGTGGACCCGTCGAGTTTCAGCTTGCCGCCTTCGATACCTGACACATGAATCACCGGCACGACAGCTCCATTCACCAACGGGAATTGAACCAGATTGCCCTTGGCAAGCTCTTCGCTTTTCAACGGCATATCAGAAGCGCCAAAATCGACTGTCTTATTCTGAATTTGCTTTATTCCAGCACCGGAGCCAATCGATTGGTAGTTTATCGAATTTCCAGTCTCTTTTTTATAGGCTTCAGCCCATTTTGAAATTACTGGGTAAACAAATGTAGATCCGGCTCCAGTGATGTCAGTGGCTGATGCCGCTGAAATCGCCAGGAATAGACCCGCTAAAAAACACTGAAACTGAGTGATAAATTTCATGGAGACTCCTTAGATTTGGATGGAGAGTTGTAATTGGTTCGCTACGAACTTAAGGTCTCCCGGTCTAAACTTCAAGCTTACCAAAGGGATCAAACGAAACCCTGACAACCAATTAGCAACTGAATAACGCTATCCGTAATAATCCTGTAAAAACCATGACAATACATTCAATATGCCTGTGTTATATTTCAATTGGGAAAAGGGAGGTTTCATGAAGAAAATATGGCACCTAGTTTCTGATCACGTCGATGTTGATTTGTTAGCAACTTCGATGATTGCAGCGCTGCTCTTATTGATCACCGCTTCAGCATTCAAATAGTCGTGAATCCCACACAAAGAAAAACGGCTGAAGTTCAGTCGCTTAGTTTTGCTTACGGCGAAAAAATCGTTCTAAAAAATGTTTCAATGCCGATTTACGAAAATAAAATCACAGCTTTGATCGGCCCATCGGGTTGTGGCAAGTCAACTTTGCTTCGCTGTTTCAATCGAATGCATGACTTGTATCGGACCACTCATTACAAAGGTCAGATTCTTTTACATCCCGAAGGAAAAAATATTTTGGATTCGGATATGGATCCGTTGGAAGTTCGAATGAGAATTGGAATGGTATTTCAAAAACCCAATCCATTTCCGAAATCAATAGCGGAAAACGTCGCTTATGGTTTGCGAGTTCGAGGAATTCGAAAAAATAGTTTCATTCAAGAGAAGATCGAAAAATCTTTGCAGCAAGCCAGTCTTTGGAATGAGGTCAAGGATCGGTTGAATTCCTCGGCTCTGACTTTGTCCGGAGGACAACAGCAAAGGCTGTGTATCGCGAGGGCACTGGCGACAGAACCTGAAATATTACTTTTGGATGAGCCTACGTCGGCCCTCGACCCTATTTCGACGGCTCACATCGAAAATTTAGTTGTTGAGTTGAAGAAATCCGTCACCATCATCATGGTCACTCACAATCTTCATCAAGCCGGGCGGGTGTCGGACTTCACCGGGTTTATGTATTTGGGAGATCTTATTGAGTTTGGAGCCACTCACCAACTTTTTACGACTCCAGTAGATCAAAGGACCGAAAATTATATAACGGGTCGATTTGGTTAAAAGCTTGGTTCGAAATTCTTGGTTAAAAATTCGTTGAGCCGCCAAAATTGGCTATTGTCTAAAAAATCGTCACCTGACTAAGTTCTGCGCTTGTTTTAAACTGCCTGGAGCTGGTCCTTGAGATGCATTTAAGAACAGCATGGTACGTCCTCTCCGCATTGTATTTTTAGCACTTTTATCATTTCTCCTGTTGGAAGCCTGTGGAAAAAATAGTGGATTTCACATTCAGCAGATGGTGCCTCTTGTTGCGATACCGAAAACAGCCGAAGAAAAGGCGCAACAAAGATCTGCCAGTGTTCCGAAGCCTGGATCCGTTGTTCGACATTCTGGTAAAATTCAGGTTAGTCAAATGGGCAATCCAGTCGAGTCTTCAGGACTGATGACTGTAAAAGCTGACGTTACAGTCGATGGTCAATCCTTTGGGCAGATAGAATTTCGGGGAACAAAAAAAGATTCAAAGATTATATTGGAACCAATTGATCCGGCCTACAATGAAAAATTGAAAGCAACAGCTTATTGCCTGTCCGATGATTGCAATCAATACTTTATCGATGTTTTTTATAAAGAAAACGATGTTTATTATCAAGACCAGTTTCAGACGGCTTCAGTGGAGGAGACAGCTGATGCTCCTACAGAAGTTCAAGAGCCGAAATCAGGCGTTGCCAAAGATAAAAAAGATCCTAAGGCTGAAGCAAAAAAAGAACCTAAGCCTGATGTGAAAAACGAAGCTAAAAAAGACGATAAAAACGACATGAAGCCAGAAACTAAAAAAGAAATTCAGAAGCAGCCAATAAAATCGATCCCGCCCGCTGAAGTTAAAAAGATCCCGGCTGTCCTCGATGAGCCCGCATTACCAGCAGTCGAGAAAGATTTTATTCAAGATTATATTCCAGTAGCCGATGCCGCCGAGCTTCAAGGTTTTGTCGGAACGAGCGATGATGAAGCTAAAGCATTGTTTGAAAAAACAAAAGCAGAACCTGCTCAAGCAATCACTCCGGCGGTGCCGCCCAAAGCAGCCCCTCCGTCAGATAAGCCTCCTGTAAAAGCGCAGCCTGCTCAGTCCCCGCATAATAAATCTCCACTACCAGATGTTCCAAAAGCAGTCGTTCCGAAAGCACCCACTCCACAGAAGGAGAAGGAGAAAGTTCCACCTGAAGCCATTGTTCCTGAGATGAACAAAGATTTCCCTTGGACAATTCGAAAAGACCAAGCCATAGGAACTAGTGGTAACGGAAAATTAAGA
>JAYTZS010000031.1:0-6473 GCA_043741885.1 Bdellovibrio sp.
GCGGCTGAGCATATTAACGTCTCAGCGGGCTCGCTCAGCAAGGCGATCAGTCGACTAGAGGCCGAGCTTCAGACGCCATTGTTTTTTAAGTCGGGTCGAGGAATCAAACTCACTCCCCAAGGCCAGCATCTCAAGAAAAAAGCTGCTTTGATTTTGCAAATGGAGGAAGATGTCAGGCTTGAATTGACTGGCAAAGAAGTTGGAAGCCTGAATGTCTACATTTCCTCTGAGGAAATATTACAGACAACCTATGGGATAACTTTAGCAAAGACTATCGATAGGCTGTTCCCAAACGCGAGGATTCAATTTTTGCTTCGTTCCGAAAGTAAAGCCATCGAGCAGGTGAGGGACGGGGAAGTTCACTTGTCTTTAATAACTTCAGAGCCTCCGCGAGATGTCGAATCGAAAGTCATTTCTAAAGTCGAATTTAAAACCTGTGCTTCAAAAGAGCATCCGCTTTTGAAAAAGTACAGCTCACGCCAGACCATTCCAGTCGAAGAAATTTTGCAGCATCCTTTTGTGTCGCCAGATACAGCGATCTTGGGAAAAATTGCAAAGTCTTCAAGTATTGATGGCTGGCGCGATGATAAATTTCCTCGGCAAATAAAATACAAAGTGTGTGGGTTGAAGCTCATGGAGAATTTAATTCAATCTGGATTGGCCTTAGGTTATTTACCTGATTACTTCGTTGAAAGCGCGGGCCTTGTCTCGTTAAAAGTCTCGGGATGTCCTTATTCTTGTCATCAGACTGTTCGGCTGATTGCCAAAGATCCATCTTCCTTGAGCTGGCTAAATAAACTTTGGGATCATTTGTAGATTTGAACCGGTACTAGCCTTGCCGATAGGGCTCTACGGGCAAAAATCAAAAAAATCTGGACCGACAACACACCACAAAGTTTTTTGATTCTTCATATTTTTTATAATTTGAAGATTATTTTGTGGTGTGATGATACCCGTTCTGAAAGTATTGAGCGAAGCATCAGTCACTTCAAAGAATGGATCTTTTGAGCTAGCAGGTAACTGTCGAGCCAACTCAATCTTTTGAATCTCAATCGACACATTTTCATAGCCTCGCATCAGCTTTCCATTTTGTTCGAAACTGCCTTGGTAAATTTCCGCGTCGAAGTTTTTGAGCTGTCCTTGAATCAAATCATTCAAAGAAAAATTTCTTTTGGGTTTCAAGGTAAAACCTTGCTCAGACAAATCAGGCTTTAAAATTTGTCCCGATTTGTTTTTGATTGCAATGCCCGCAATGATTTGAAAATCATGCGGAGGGTGCAGCATCGGAATATGCTCCATGAAATAAGTGTCTTTGCCAAAGATCACCATGCCGTGAAGGCCGGACCTCTCACCAGGAGGCAATGAGACAGCGGCAATATTTCTCACTGGCTCTGTCGAACAGGCTAGAATATTGATTGAAACCAGAGTCACGAATAGCACTAATTTGAAATTCATATGGAATCCTCTTTTATTTTTATGAAGTTGAAGGTGGAAGCGAATAAATACTTGTAAGGAATATTTGATGCTAACAAACAGAAAGCACCAAGTAAAAAACGTTTTTTCAAAATTTCATTCCAAGCCTCATTCCAGGCCAGGGCGGAAACAACTGAAGAGATCACAGGCTCAAAAAGAAGAATCAAACTGGCCGTCATGGCTGTTAAATTTTGACTGGCTTTGTAGAACAGTAAATTAGGCACTACTCCCAGGAAAATAGCATAGCACACAATAACTGGCGTATGAAAATCTTGAAGCATCCATTTTTGTAGGTCTGCGAGTTGCGCTCCCTCGCCTTTTGAGAGAACCAGGCCAGCCAAGGTCAAAAACGAAAACAGGTCATAGTAGAGGGAAATAGACCAGGAACTACAGCCTTTTTTCTTCGACAAGTTCGACAGGGAAATCCACAGCGCCATCAAAATCGAGGCAGCCACAGGGTAAATCAAAGCAGGGTCAAATTTGAAATCTACAACTTGGCTTCCGAGAAGGAAAATCATTCCAATAACTGACAAGGCAACTTTGAAAATCGACTCGAAAGAAAATTTCTCGCTGTTGATGACAGAGCTGAAAATAACTGTCCATAGAGGGTAAGAGTAAAGAAGGAAAGTCACAACACTGACTGGAAGGCCATCACTGATTCCTTTGAATTCGGTCAATTGCAAAGCAGCACCAACCAGCCCCATCCCACCCAAAAGCAAGAGGTGCCTTTGGGATGGAATCAAATAGGACCTCCTCATAAAAACGAAGGGCAGCTGTGATAGCAACCGAAAGCCAGAGTAAAGCAAACAGAAGTGAAGAAGGCTAATTCCAGTGTCCAAGACGAATTTACTTCCTGGCTGGACGAAGCCGAAAAGAAAAACTGAAAACATTGCGGCAAGCATATAACCGTCCTTCTTTCACGAAGTTTTGAACAGGCGATCAGAGCAAGCCTAGATAACCCTATAGGTTGCCTTCAAGTTGGTAAGCACTTTAGTGTGCTTGCAATGTGCCGAACCTAGTCAGAATCTAGGTTTAAGTAAAATTAATTGATCTAATTGCATAATCGATTTAACTTATGAAAATGAATTTGTCATCCTCACATCTCGAAGCTTTTTTTGCGGTCTCACAAACGTTAAACTTTACCAAAGCAGCCGAGAAGCTGCATATCACTCAGTCAGCCTTGTCCCAGCGAATTTTAAATTTAGAAAGAGAATTGGAATTAACCCTATTTATTCGTGACCGCTCGGGGTTGAGGTTAACTGAGGCTGCGACCAAACTGGCACGCTATTGCCAGCAAAAAAATAATTTAGAAATTGAAGTTTTAGCTTCTCTGAAGCCGGATGATCCCAAAGGCGTTAGCGGAGTTATCCGCATTGGTGGATTTTCGTCAATCATGTCGTCCATTGTCATTCCAGCATTGGGCAATCTGACTGCACAGAATAAAAATGTGACAATTCAAACCGTCACAAGAGAGATGTCGGAGCTTTTAGAATTACTCAAGCGGGGAGAGATTGATTATATGATCGTCGATGATCGTATTGATCGCGATGAACTAGAAAGAGTGTTGCTTGGGAAAGAAAAAAATGTACTTGTTCAGCATAAAAAGTATTTGGGTGAAGATATTTACCTAGATCACGATGAACAAGATGACGTCACCGTTAGATATTTGAAACAAGCTAAACTCAAAACAAAAGAGATAAAACGCCACTACTTGGATGATGTTCATGGGCTCATTCAAGGCGTCCAGCAAAAACTCGGAAAAGCTGTTCTTCCTCTGCATCTAATTCGTGAACATACCGACTTTCAAATACTAACCCCAACTCAAATTTTTGAAATTCCAGTCTATCTCTATTATTATTCGCAGCCTTATTATTCAAAACTGCATTTTAAAACCGTCGAAATATTAACGAGTTCCTTCGAGAAGCTGTTGCTTTAGAGGACACTGGCGCTTTCCTGTTATTTTCAGGAATAAAAGAATTTCCTGGTTTCATTGTTTTGAAACCAGTTTGTTTTCAAAATGATTGAAAAGCCGAGAGTCTGTGGGTTATAAGCCGAGAGATGAACAATCGGACAAACCTCGATTCTCGACAATTGCTAGACCCTCAGCAGATCCTCAGAGCAGCTCTTGCAGAGAGATGTGCGAAGAATCCTCAGTATTCCATCCGAGCCTTTGCTCGAGCCAGTGGGATCAGTCACACTGTCTTGTCTTTGGTGCTGTCTGGGAAGAGACGACTGTCCAAGCAGGCCGTTGCTAAGCTTGCTGATTATTTAGGGCTTGATCCGCGCCATCGCCAGGCGGTGATTCAGTCTCGTAAAGGTCCCACAGCGGAAGCTTTTGAAACTTTACCATTGGATACTTTTGAAGTGATCGCCGATTGGTATCACTACGCGATCCTCAGTCTGCTCGAACTTCCGGGCGCTCAGTTCAAAGCCCGTTGGATTTCAAAGCAGTTAGGCATTCCATTTTTAAATTCAAAACTGGCGCTTGAACGTCTTCAACGTTTGAACTTAGTTGAAGAAGTTTCTCCCGGGCAGTGGCGCCAGTCCGGGAAGCCTCTGAAAGTCGACAATACAATTTCAACGGCCGCAACTAAAAGATTTCACAAGCAGCTTCTGGAGCGTGCCTCCCAGTCGATTGATAAAGATCCAATACCAGTTCGCGATTTTTCGTCCATGACCTTTGCGTTTGATCCAAGCCAGATGGAGTATGCTCGTCAGCGTATTCGCGATTTCAGACGTCAACTCGTTTCTGAGCTCGAAAGCAAAGGCGCACCATCGGCTGTCTTTCATTTCACAATGCAACTTTACCCCGTAACCCCCATAACCCCTCAAGGAGATTTAAAATGAAAAACTGGATTCTTAGCTTACTGATGCTGACTTTCGCACTCAATGCAAAAGCCGGAAACGAAGGTGCACAAGCCACACCTGTCGCACCACCAAGTGTTTTAGCTGAATATGTTAGCCACGGTGGATTCTTTATTCCTCCAGGTGGCGTAGCTTCCACGTCTTATCAGATTTTGCCAGACGGAACTGTTCAAGTCGTCACTTGGACTCGTGGTCAGGACGCGCCTGAAGTGAAACTGATCGAAACTCTGAGCAATGAAGAGCTGGCTCATGTGAAAAATCTCGTTGCCGCTGTTCGCCCTGGCAAATTATTTGATCCAACTCCGAAAAGCCCAGGTTGCATGGACGCTCCATCATCCAGCTATGTCGTTTATTCATCAGCGGGCGCAATCACTATTGGTCAGTATATCGATTGCAAAACACTGGAGCGCGAAAACGCAACAGCTGCAGACACTGAGATCATGAAAATCCTCTCTGAAATCGCAAAATCCGACAGGTAATAGTAAAATCGAAATCGATATTCGAGGCCAAAAGGCTCGGCGAAAACCGGGCCTTTTTCTTTTTTTGAAGCGCCTGGCCCTGTGAAATATTCATCAGCCTGTCTCACAGGAACACCTCTTTCCACCGCTTTTGGCACGCAGAACCTTTCGTTGAGAAGAGCTAATTTTCAAAATCTCGAGTTGGCCCGAAAAGCTTTAGAAGAACAAGACATCAATAAGACAGATTTTACAGCCATCACCATGGCTATTGATCCAGCCAAATTACCAGAAGCCACAAAGTGAATCACCAAATTCAGACGAGAACTTTGTGAGTTTCTTGAGGCCGATTCCAAGACTGAAGTTTATAAAATGTTTATCTCTCTTTTCCCTCTGACTAAATCCAAAAAGGACTCTGTATGAAGCCTGTTTTACCATTTTTAATTTTGAGTTTTGCGGCCCTAGTTGCAATGGGCAGAGGCAATGATCAGGGACATGGTGCGGTTTCGGTTGTCTGTTACGACCCAGACAAGGTCAGCTCGATGCGCTCGTCTGAAGTCTTCGATCTTTGGGAAACTGCGCTGCCTCTTCCATGGGGTCGTGGCTTGCAATCGTACGCTCAGACCTACCGATGGACACTCAAATTCAAACAGCTCTTCGCAAGCTTAGCTTTTCGAATCCATCGTTTGTCAATCAGGTGCAGGTGGCCCTCACCCAGGTGCGAAGGGATTTTTTCATTATGCGGGATATTGCCAGTTTCGAAATTTCTTCTGGAAAGGAATTTCGAGTGATGGGACGAAAACTATCTCGAGACAATTCTAGTTATTTACCCAAAACAAAGTGATTTTGAGCTGGAATCGCTAAGAGAGCTCGGGCTAATAGTTCAGGATTGACCATCAGTGGACCTAACTAGAGTTGGACTTAATTGATGGCTTTCGCTAGACGCTGCCTTCTCACTTCATAAGTACAAAAATGGCATTTGATTTTGATCAAAAAAAATAAATAAATAGTCCCCGAGGCTGGACCAAGTGCCGGACTCAAAATTCGCCGAATGATTAGGCCTTCGTTTTGATCTAGAATAACCAAATGAATTCTTTGCCGATTAAAATCACTGCTTCGTGTTTTTTCTTTTATTTTTGTTCAGTCGGTTTTTCTCAGAGCACCAACATCGATGTTAGCAAGCCGCTGCCGCAAAAGGCACTCATAAGTCCACCCTTTGTGATCAAACCAGTCGAAACCAGCGCTCGAAATTCCCGAGCTTCCGTGACACCTAAGAGAATTTCTAGCGTTACTCTGAAGAAGGATCAAGACGGCGATTGAGAAGAGCTTCTCAAAAAGCTCGAAACGCAATTGAGCTTTTCTCAATGCGGGATATTTCCCGAGATTCAGAAGATCACAAGTTGCTCTAAGATCGACGAGAGTTGCAAAGTCAAAATTACTTCTGAAAGATGTGTGGTGACGGGGGTGATAAGTCGCTGTGAAGGAAATCGTCGTTCGCCTCCAAAGGAGTTCGCGAATCAAATCTCAATTTGTCAGCCGCAACAGGGTGGGGAGCAAGGACCGGCGCCACTTGATGGAGCCAGATAAACTAGTCTTTTCGAACACAATTTTTTGAAACTCGTTCGGCATCGGACGGGAAGTAGCGAAGAATCCGAAATGCGCGGTGGGTTGCAAAATGGG
>JAYTZS010000032.1:0-17010 GCA_043741885.1 Bdellovibrio sp.
AGCAACAACTGGTAGCAACACTACGGATTCAACTGCAACTCACCGATAATTGTTTTTCCATAAAATCATTTCGTTTGAGCAGCTAGCTTTTGTCAATGAAAGCTAGCTGCTCTATCAGGAGCCCTATCTATGAAATATCTTTTTCTTGTCTTATTCGTTGGGATTTCAGTCTCTTGTGCCACTTCAACACCGGTTGTGGGATCTCAGGATTTTTCTCATCTGTTTGAACGCCGCTCTGGATTGATTGTGCCTGTTGAGACAAGTGCGAATGAAGAAAAGAACTGCCGCATGGAGATTAGTGATACCAAAGGTCAAAAGCAAAACGTCAAATTTGAGACTGGTAAAGATGTTTATTTTGCTGAACTTCCGGCGGGAAGCTATCAGGTCTCAAAACTGGCTTGTGACCGGTCGATTTACACAGTGGAGCATCAGCCGCCATGGTCTCGCTTCGTGATCAATGAGGGTTCTTTATCTTACTTTCCATTGCTTCGCTTTAACTCTCCAAACAAAGAGGTGTTGATTGAATTTCCCGACCGCACTCAATCGATTGATGCTTTTCGAAAAACTTGGAATGCGCTTTCGTCTGATGACCGCGCTCGTCTGATTTTGGCACATGATGGACGCAAGTTGACTGAGAAAATGTTGGACACTCAAAAAGTTGTGTCTTTTCAATTTTTGAATTCACAAGCAACTGGATATGAGCAAATCAAGGAACCTGTGCTTAGTTGTTCACAAAAAGAAGTTTTGCAAAACATCACAGTATTGGGAAAAACAGAGTATCTTTTAGAATACAAAAATAAGAAATTGCAAAAAATGGAAGGTGGCGCTCGCTCGGCCAGTACTTACTCTCCGCAGTTTTTTGAATGTTTAGAAAAAGCCTTTAGCGAATTCAAGCCGGATTCCGCGCAAGATATTCAGATTTCTGTTCAGATCTAAACTAACCGATAAAACTTAGAAATAACTGCATATTTAATTTGCAAACTGAGAACAGCTTGGCCAAATGCAAGCTGTTTTTTTTTAGCCAGGGACCAAGATCGTAGCCTGATGTGAGGTCTGTTTTTCGTATGCCAGTTTGATCGCCGAAGCAGATGCTTTCGCGCAGCCAAATTTAGCAATAGCCACAATTGATCCACCGAAACCGCCACCAGTTAGTCGGGCACCAAAAATATTTTGGTCCTTTGAGCAAATGTCCACGAGCAAGTCGATGGCGGGAATCGACACTTCGTAATCATTTTTCATCGATAGGTGAGACTTGTAAAACAGCTCACCCAGAGTCTTGAAATCTTGCTGACGAATCGCTTGAACAGCATCGTGCACGCGTTGGTTTTCAGTGATCACATGCCGGGCTCGGCGCTTTAAAACATCCGGTAGAATATCAAGCCGGGGCAGATCCTTCACTTCCATCTCCCGCAGCTGCTGGATGCCGAGGAGCCTGCAGGCTTGCTCACATTCGGAACGCCTCTGATTGTAGCCCCCATCCGAGTTTTGATGGGCTAGCCCAGAATTGATCACAATCAGCTCCATGTGCGAAGTCGGCAGCGGAATCTGTTCATAAATCAGAGTGTTGGTGTCTATAAAAAGAGCTTCACCAGATCGGGCCAGAGTGCAGGCCATTTGATCCATGATGCCGACATTGGCTCCAACAAATTCGTTTTCTGCCCGTCGACCAATCCGCGCCAGTTGAAGATCTGTGAGATCCAATGAAAAAGCTGACCTCAGCGCTTTGAGAAAACAAACTTCCAAGGCGGCGCTGGAAGAAAGCCCACTGCCGATTGGGACTGCAGACTCAATCTGTAAATCGAAACCAGAGAAAGTGAAACCCTCAGCTCGAAGTATGAAGGTGACTCCTTGCAAATAGTCGATCCAAGTGTCGGTGTGCTTTTCCTGGCCCAAAGTGAATTGAGCAGAGGAGGAGTGAAGTTCAGTAGCTTGTGCTGTCGAAGCTGTGACCTTCAAATCCTCGCGAGTCTGCAAATGAATCACTGTTTTTTGTGGAATCGCCGTCGGTAAGACCCAACCACCATTGTAGTCTGTGTGCTCGCCGATTAAATTCACTCGGCCAAAGGCTTCAGCGCTCACTTTTTTCATTGCTAGACTCCTGCAGGTTGGTCACATGGGGTGAATAGGCTATCTCAAACAATGCCCAATTGCTCAAGCGCTGAGGCATGAACATCGAAGATGAATAGAAGCGTCAATTCCTTGACCAGGCCTCAGTAGTTCATCCCATTATGAGAAAAATTTCTGTTGTGTCTCCTGATCTTGTGGCTGCAAAAAAATGTGAAAAATCCAGACAGGTGATCAATTCAAATTCACTTTGCCGGAGTTTGAAGGCCGTTAGCCCCCTCCTTAGTTTCGGCGGAGGGTTCTGAGGGGGTGACAATTTTGGACTCCAGTTTGCTTGTTAATAAACTAACGTAGCAAACAAACGCATCAAACGAACGTATTAGAAAGAGAATCAATAATGCGAGCAAGGAAGCTGATCTCAAAATGAGAATGACTATTGAGCTAATGGAAAACAACCGATAGGTCCAGTTCAGAGGGGATTCGAATGAACATTGGGAAAAAAATTGCAATTGCCGGAGGCTGTTTGTTTCTGCTCTTGCCATTTCAAAACTGCGGTAAAAATTGGAGTGCGACTCTAGATAGCGCTTCAAGTTCACCGCAATTCAGCATGGAAGGCTCCTCCGAAGAAGTTCCCGTGATTGTGGATGCATTGAATCCCTGTTTAGCATCCAGTGTCGGCAGTCCCACTTTAACCTTTTCACAGCTCACCTCTGTTCAAGCTCTTTCAGGTCAGGGCGCGAAAAATGGTGGCAGCCAGAACTCGCAAAGTTTAAGTGTTGTTTATGCAGCTTCCAATGCGCCAGCCAACTGCCAACAGACGGCCACTGTGCAATGTAGGATGCTAGCTGGAAATACCATCACTGCGATGGATGCAAGTGGAGCTCGCACGCCTATTCAAAATAATGATATCACTTGCCGAGCGGACTCTCCAAACGCGGCTCCTGGAAAAACCATCAACATCAGTTTTCAGCCCAAAGACAACGACACAAATAAACAGTGTTTCCGGGGTACTGCTACCTTTGAAATTTCACTTCGCAGCTCTGCTGACACTAGCAAAAATAGCAGTTCTCAGACTGTTACTTTGAATGTGAAAAACAATTGCTATCCAGAGCAAGTGACGACTGAGAATCCACACGCCTTTGATCAAATGGGTACGGCCGTTGCCATAGATGGATCGACGGCTGCAGTCCTAGCTCCTGGAGATGACGGGGCCAACGGCAGCAATTTAAATATTGGTGCAGTCTATATTTATCAGAAATCGAATGCCAACACTTGGACAAAAATCCAAGTGCTGCGCACAGAAGATACTGGGACAGTTTCTGACCGAGGTTCGTCTGGAGATACTCCAGCTTCCTTAGCTTTGAAAAACGATGTGCTGGTGATTGGCAGTGAGTTCAACAATAATAAATTGGGTGCGGCATTTGTCTTTCGCAGATCTAGCGGGATGTTTTCTCAAGTTGGAAAAGTTAATGGATCTGTAGCAAACGGAAAATTTGGCCGAGCCGTCGCATTGGATTCTGCCCACCTTGTGGTCGGAGCTCCTGGTGAAAACTCGTCGGCTGGAGCAGTTTATACCTTTGATTTGAACAACCTGAACTTGTTAGGAAAAATTGGCAGCCCTCTCGGTGCGAACTGTCACTTTGGTGCCGCAGTGGCAGTTGAAGGAACATTACTTGCGGTGGGCGCACCAGGTTCGACTCTGTTTCGAGACACCGTAACTGGAGATCTCGTTTTGTATCGGGGTGACGGTAGTTCATGGGCCGAAATCGCTTCAAACCCTTTGCGTTCAGCTTCGGGTAAAGAAAATATAAGTGCCAAGGATTCAGCTGGAAATCCGGGGAATTTGACAATTCCTTTGAATTCCGAACTGGGAAATTCAATTGCTATTTATAATGGAGTTGTGATTGTCGGAGCACCTGGATATTCGGGTGGTAGCAAAAAACCAGGTCTTGCGCTTATTATTTCCGCTGATGGATCGCTTCAGTCACTGGCTGATTTCACAAATACAGACCTTGGCAGATACGGAACTTCAGTGAGCTTAGGAAGTGCCGGAGCTTTTGTAGGGGCACCTGAAGTGCGAACACGCGGTGGGGCAGTCGACCACTACACTGTGAGCAACGGAAGCTACATCTTGAGCCGGCGAATCGTCAGCAACACCGGCGCCGATAATGATCAGTTCGGATTTAGTGTTGCGACTTCTGGAAATTCTTTTGTAGTTGGGGCGAAACTAAATGCAGATCCAAACAATGCGTCGGGTTCTGCTAGTTTAATGACAAATATCATTCCTTGAAAAAGGAATGAAGCGACCATTTCCGTGGGGGAAAATGAAAGCTTCTCAAATGTCTATCCATACAAGTGTATTGAGTGTGCTTGCGCTTTGTGCCCTGCCTGCAGTGGCGTTGGATTCTGCCGGCAATGGGGCGACCCGAGGCGATGCTGTGGCTCTTTATGTGTTTGGTTCAGGAAACTATGATCCGAACACTCGAATCATCAAAGATCTTGCGCCGAATCCATTGAATTTGCAGGTGGTCGGGCCACTTCAAGTGAATTCTCAGGCCGATTATTTGGAGCTTGTGGATAACAATCTCATTCGATCAGTAGCACCGGCAGATAAGATTGTCAGTGCCTGCAAAAATTCAAATGAAATGACTTTGGAAATGTGGATTCAAAGTTCGAATCCTTCAATTTTATTAGTGAACCACGAGGATGATAAACTTCCTGCGGGATCTTTTATCCAGTCCAGACGAATTGTTTCCTTAGCGGACACATATTTTAAACAATATCACAATTTTGGGTTTTATCAAGCTTACAACATGGGGGACTCGTACAAGGGGTCTGTTCGGACCACTTCAAATGCAGACAGAGATTTGAGTGGAGATTTCGTGCGACCTTTGGTCAGTCCAACTGAAAATTTTATTTTGGGAAAAAAGCAGCATATTTATTTTGTGAAAACTGCCGGTGGCGCTGCGAAGCTTTACAACTCGGATGAAAATGGAAACGACACAGGACCCTTTGTGGCACCGGGAACTTCATTTTCTGGTGATCACAGCAATTGGCACCAGTCTGGGACTCAAGTTAGTTATGATTCTCCAGATGATGCTGTTGGAGCGCTGACAAGAAGTTTAGATATGCGCCTATCCATTGGAAATGAACCGAGCGCTGACCAAGATTTCTCAAAACCAATTGCTGGTGGCGAAGGGATTTCCAAGCACAGTCGCAACTGGCCTTGGTTAGGAAAGCTGTACATGGTGGCAGTTTATTGCCGGGCATTGAGCGAACCAGAGATCTTAGGAGCTGGAGCGCCAAGGACGGTGCAGCCAAAACTTTTTCAAATTGATGTCAGTCGCGCGATCACTCCCTCGATGACTCGGGCACAAACAATTTTTACACGTATTACAGGAGTGAAAACTCCGATTGATAATCCGGTGATTCGTCAGATGGCTGATTTGATTGACCGGAATCAATCCTTTCAAGCCGCAGCTTTGGCGGCACAGGACGCAAATTTTCTGAATATCACTGTTCGAGATATGGCTTCAAAAATGTCGACTCGTGAAGAGTTGATCAGCTCGCCTCTCAATGATTTCACAACGACAATAATCGGTGCGACTCGAGATGGTTTGGATGCGAGAAACTTACTGACTTCGGACATTGTTTACGTGGCAGATCCGACGAAGGCAGCAGTTCCTTCAAGTTTGGTCCGAGATCAACTGACTTCCAATCGGCATTACGAAGCTCTGCAGGCTGGCGGATTCAATTTGGCCCATGTTCTGATCCCAGCAAAACAGATGGTCTACAATGGAAATGAAGCTGTGGCAAATCCAGATCCGGCTGGCTTGTTGACCACTCGAGGATGGATGTCAGCCCACGCGATTGCAGGAACCAATCGTCGCTTGGTCGAATATGCCTTTCGAGAATTTATGTGCACGCCAATCGACAAATGGTCAGATGCAAATGGCAGTGACGCATTTATCGGCCGCGATATCGACCGTTTTCCAGGCGGAAGTCACACCAAGTTCACCACCACCTGTCGCGCTTGCCATTCACGAATGGATCCGCTGCGTGGGGCGTTTGCCAATTTCACATTTAGTAATAATTTTACCAAAAACTCTCTAGTGGTCAACCGAGTTGCCCCCGGGGTGACCGCTGACGAAGCTAAACTGATGGGAATGTTTGTTGGCTTGAAACCCACTGATCCCGCCATGACTCAGCTGCCAAATTTAGGCGATGTAGCTTTTGTCGCAGACAAGATGAATCACAATGAAAATGTTTTCCCTGGCGGCCGGGTCATCACCGACAACTCTTTCCAAAATGCGGCGGTAGACCCTTGGGCGCAAGCTTATTTTGGCTGGAGGGGGCCTGTTTCTGGAAGAGGTGTGCAGCAGTTCGGGACGATGATCGCCAATTCAGAACAGTTCTCCAGATGCCTGGCGAAGCGAGTTTTCGCCTCGGTTTGCAAACGAGAACCTCAAAGTTTTGATGAAGCTTTAATTAAGACGGCGGCCACGGAATTTGAAACTAATAAGTACAAACTTGATTATCTATTTAAAAGAATTGTTATCACTCCAAACTGTTTAGGGATGGAAAAATGAAAAAAAGAATTATCGTAAGAGTCTCTCTGTTTATGGTTTTAGGTGGCATGACCTTAGTGGGCCTGGGCCAGGGCTGCGGAAAATTTTCAGTGAACAATTTTTCTTCGGAAGGGAGTGCGACTGGCTCAGCTATCGGAACGACGCCAGATGATCCTTCTCTGGCTGCCAACACCTCGACGGTAGGGTTGGTTTATGGAAAGCAAATCCTAGATCATTACAGTTCCTGTTTAGGATCAGGGCTTCCTACGGATCGTGCCCTGGTGATGTACAGTTCAAAAGCCGGGACGATTTCTGAGACAGGAGCTGTTTCAACTTTGACCGCTCCAATGCTGATGGCGGCCACTTCGATTGCTGGTGAGATTTGTGAGGATCTCATTCAAAATGAGAAAGTCGCTCCGCGAATTTTTATCGGCTACAATCTTACGGGAACTTCGCTTCCAAATGCAGGTTCAATGCAAGATGCGATGAGACGAATCGCGCGGTCCTGCTGGTCCCGTGATGAGGATCCGACAGAAGCTCAGATTATTCTAGGCAGTGTCAATTCGGCTTTCGCGGGGGCGAACGGTTCGAATATCACGCATGATTCAGCACTCTTTATGTGCACTTCTATGCTTGGGGCATTGGATTCTTTAGTTCTTTAATTTTTTAATTGGGGGTTTGGGATGGCGCAAAGTAATAACGGGAACGTAGATAAGAAAGCAGATAAGAAAGCAGATAAGAAAAATGAGATTCAAAATATAATCGATCCTTCTCTGACAAGAGAAGAAGTCGAGAACCGAGCTTTCGAAAATCAAAAAACCTTGAACGAGTATCAAGCGTCGCATCAGAAGCGGACTTTGACTCGAAGAGATTTTTTAGCGACTGGAGTGGTGTCTTTTGCTGGAACACTGATGAGCCAATCGCTCTTTTCCTTGCTTCTTCCTGCATCAGCCAAAGCTTCGGTTGTCTGCTCCTCTGGAACGTCGGGGGAATGGATTCCGTTGATCACAATCAATCTTCAGGGCGGAGCCAATCTATCTTCTCACTGGCTGCCGCTGGGTCAAAGCGGGCAAATGCTGCCGAGCTACTCTAAAGTTGGCTGGGGCAAGACAGGTGGATTTGCAACAGATTACGAGTTTGCCAACCGAGCTCCTTTTTTCTCTGGATCTTCGCTTTTAACTGGATTGCGCACCACTGCGACTCCGGCTGCTCTGGGAACGAGTTCATTTGTTGGAGTTTCAGTGGCTTCTCAAGATGACTCTGGCGGAAATGCTTCTGATATTACGGGTCTTGCACGTGGTCTTGGCTTGAAGGGAAAACTTTTAGGAAATTTAGGCACGTCAAACACATCCACTGGAAATGGCACAATGCCGGCCTATCTTCCACCACCAGCTCCTTTGATTGTTTCAAGTTATCAAGATATCACTGGCGCTCTCGGCGTCGCGGGGAGTCTTTCTCCCTTGGTCGCATCTCAACGAGCTGGAGCTTTATTTCAATCCGTTCAGCAATTGAGTATTCACCAAGCTGAAAAATATGTTCAACAAAATAGTGGAACACTTCTACAAAACGTAATCACTTGTCGAACTCAAGAGAACACTCAGCTGGTCGGAAACCCGGAGGGAAATAACACAGATCCTATGGGCAATCCAGCGGTGGCAAAAGTTTGGGGCCTGGCTGCCAACACGGCGAAATCAGCGCGAAGCTACCAGTTTGGTTCAATGGTTTTCAATGCTCTGAACGGAAATGCTGGCTCTGCAAACTTAAATATGGGTGGATATGATTATCACAACGGCACAAGGGCCACTGGTGATGCGGCTGACAATGCTGCAGGCCAAGTGATTGGGCAGGTGATCGAGACCGCAATGGTCCTAGGAAAAAAAGCATTCATCATGGTGACCACCGATGGCGCGACCACTTCGGCTGAATCCGATATTGCAGGTTCACCATGGGCAAGTGATGGAGGACTCCGTGGCGCTATGTACATGATTGCGGTCAATCCAAGTGGACCGCCTTCTACTTCAGGATCTCAGTTAGGATTCATGAATGCTGATCAAGGCGCAGCCGATCCATTGATTTCTTCACCGGATCGAGCGGCTGCCGCAGCATTCGTCAATTGGTTATCGTTCAACGGAAAAATGGGATTGATAGATCAAGTTTTACCGCGAACTTTTTCACCAGTTGAAATTGATAAAATGAGAAAAATTTCTTAAGTCTACGAAGTGGTTGAGCGAGGTCGAGTTTTTTGGGTGGGATGAATTTGGGGGCTTTTAATTTTATGAAGAAAAAAAATCAGCAGCTGATTTTACTGAGTTTCATTTGCTTGGCAGTTGCTGTCTCGTTCAATAACTGTGGCCGAGGCCGTTATGAGGGTGCTTCCTCAGGAACTCTCAATAGCCAAAGTTTAAATACCTACAATTCAGCGACAGTTTGCTCGGAACAAGACATCAACGTTTTCGATCGTGGTTACCATCAATTTGTGAGTCAAACTTGCAAGACCTGTCATGTCAGCGGGCCCGGAAAGGGAACTTTTGCGTCGCCTGATCTGGCTTCTGCCTTTAGTGGTTTTACGATGGTTGGATATGACAAACTCTCACAGTATGCAGTGAGCAACTCGCACAATCCTCCTTATACTGGAACTCAAAATCTCGAGCTGATCAATTCCCTCCGTTTGCAATGGCAGACTTATCAGGTCGAAAAATCGAAGTGTGATGGCGCCGTCGCAGCAACTCCTGTGAGTGTGGTTTTCACGCCGAAATTTGAAACAACGTCGCTCAACATTCCTCAAATTGGTTTTACGACGGCCACTGTTGCGGTCAACGGCGCCAATGTTTTGGTGAAAACTTTCGACAGAAAAACTTTAACTTGGGACCTCAATTCAACTCTGGCTGGCCTGAGTTCTCTGCCGGTTCCCAGTTTGAATGGAGCGCAGCTCTCTTTGACTGTCAGTGGTTTTGAAACTCCTTCCGGTGAAACAGCTTATCTTTTCACATTGCCTCTGTTGAAAGTGGGCGGACAAAGTTTGCATGTAAAGGGGATGAATCTCCGAATGAACGGCTTTCCAATCTCATATGCAACGACCTTCAAAGGTTTGGATATTATTGGTTATCAGAATACAACAGCTCTACTTTCTCCAGGATCGCTTGTTTCGGTTGGAGCCTTAGGAAGTTCAGACACTGTCTCGGTTCAGTTCGGGAGCATTGAATTGATTGCAGCCGCCGCGCCTCCTCCGCCACCGCCCATTCAATTTCATACAACTTCGCTAACCATCATGCCAGATCAATTGGGGTCAGCTCACAAAGTGACAATTCATCTGGAAGTTCTAGGGACGAATACAAATTCTATTTTAGCACCAGTCAATGTGGTGGCAGATTCGGCTTATGAAGCCGGAGAAGTACCTGCAACTGGGGTCTTGGGCATCGGTCAAAATCGTTTTGATTGGGATTATAAAATTGATCCAACGACTTCGACTTCGTTGATTTTAAATCCCGGCCAAACGACAGCCAGTTTCAATCTCATTTTTTCAGATGATCTAAGACATCATTCGGATCGAGTGCTTCGGTTGTCTTTAGGCACACCGCTGGGAGCATCGCTGGGAGCGAATCAGGTTTTGCGGATTTCTTTGCCTAACTACAATTCTATTTATAATGGCAATGCTCCTACTTTTGCCCAGTTAATGAATCCGAAATCTGGAGTTCTGGGAGTGAACTGTGTAAAATGTCATAATTCAGTCCAACGTCAAGGCGGCTACGACATGACAAATTACGAGGACATGAAAAATCGTGGAATCATTATCCCAGGCAACCTAAACGTCAACCAGCACAAGATGTTTCGGCGGATGAACGCCGATGATCCGAACCTACAGGGTTTGCAGTCGATGCCATTGGATGGATTTTTACCCAGAGACCAAGTGGATCTAGTCAATCAATGGATTTTAGATGGAGCACGAAACAATTGAGGTGGGCTTTGAAGTTTAAACTAATTTTGTTTTCTGCGATTGCTGCTTTTGCGGTGGTGTTGTTTCAGAATTGTGGGAAACCTACGGATCTGCAATCGTCGAAAACGCTTGATTTGAGCAGTCAAACAGGCCTTCAAGATGCTTCTTTGAACATCCTCAGAAAGAACTGCTCCGAGTGCCATAACAACCTTGTGACCAGTGGAAACGTTGCTGACATTACGGATTTGCAATACCTCGCTTATTCGCGTTTGGTAATTCCTGGTGAGCCAGAGATTTCGCCAATTATTTCCCAGATCAGTCAAGGTTTGATGCCTCAAGGACGTACCGGTTTGGTTGGCTCTGATGTCGACACTCTCAAAAAATGGATTTCTGGTTTGAAACCCGATGCTGGAGGAGGTGGGGCGCCGCCACCTTCAACTCCGATTGAAGCCAAATACTCTTCATTGGCTCAGCAGATTTTTACTCCCCAATGTATCAACTGTCATGCAGGCCGGAACTACAAACTAAATTCTTATGTGGAAGTCCTGCGAACTGTGACTAAAGGAGATGCGGCAAACAGTTTGCTTTACCAGGCAATCACAGTTGGTCGAACCGGAGGGAAGATGCCTCAAGGCGGAGGGCTGAGTGGTGCCCAGGTCAAAGCTGTTCAAGACTGGATCAATGCCGGAGCTCCTAACAACTAAAGAGTCCACTCTATATTCATCATCCAAAGAGCGCTCTTGTAGCCCAAGAAGGCGCCAATGCGTTGATTCAGCGCGAGCTCGCTGGTCAGCCTCCAACGAGCGTCGAGCACAGCTCCAATTGCAAATAACTGCCTCTTGTTCACATCACCGCCATCAGTTGGAGCGGCCCAATTGGCCTGGCGAACTTGGATGGGAAGTGAAAAACCAATATTGACCTGTTTACCTTCGGGCCGAGCATACCAGCCCACGGCGCCTCCTATTCCATAAACAGAAACTCGTTTTTGGAAATAGGTCAGACCTAAATCGGCTTGGATGTCTGCCTTTCCATAAAAGCCATAAACTTCATATAAAAATCCATCGTTCTGACGGTAAATGCGATTTCCATAATGCACAGAGGGAGTGTAAAACTGCGCAGTTGCATCGAAATTTCGACCCAGGGAATCGGTGACTTGAATTTGCTCTGGCCAGCTCATAATGCCGACTCCCCAAGATTTTTGAGGAGCTGCAAAACTTGAAAGGCTGAAAAGCGAGAGAGCAAATAAGGTTACAATGAGAGGTGCCACTGGCTTAAAACGGCCCATGAGTCTCCTTTCACTTCAGATGGTGAGAGGCTTCGAGCATCGACTGCAGACAAGCGCAGCTCGGCTCTCTGGAAAGGAAAATAAATCAGTCCAAAGCTGTAGCGGTATTTTTCAGGAGAGGCGTCTTGCAGAGACTCCTTGTACATTTCCAATTGGGATTCGAAATCCAATCCCCGAGTGATTCGAGTGGTGCCGACAACGATGGCATAGCCGCCGTTGGAGGCCTCTGCATTTTTCGGCTCAAGTCGATTGATCCCGGCTTCGCCCATCAAACTTGAACCTTTGCCAACCCCAATGCGTGAGTGAGCTCCAAGCAAAGTCTGTTTTTTCACCTGAGTTGAACCTACCAAAGCCGAAACCCCAACCGTCAACTTTTCCTTCACTTCATATTCAACTGTGGTGCTGGCGCCACTTAGCCGGTCAATCTCATCCCGCAAGAGATTTCCGACGAATGCATGAAATCCGACAAGCCATTTGTCTTTGAAATAATCATACAAAACCCCATGCACCTGATCATTTTGGTCCAATCCAATGCCGGCCCGGTTGACCGCTGTGTGATCGACGATTCTAAGTCCATAAACAATATCCATTAAACCGGCGGAAACAAATTGCGATTCGGAAATTTGAGTGCGCAAATAATGTTCTCGAGAAAGCAGGTGATAGTTGAAAGATCCTTCTTTGATATTAGCATTGAGCGGAGAGGGAGTGTATCCGACAGAGCCTACAAAAATATACTTATCATTTTCGTCAAAATGCAGAGCAATGCCAGCATCTGCTTGCATAACATATTTTTTATAGGAATTATTCCCGCCAGGGCCGGTCGTTAAATAAAGTTCTCTGTACTTAAACGAAGGGTGCAAGAAACGCGGAATTGGCTCTTGAAAGAGAAAGCTAGATTTTTGTGCCAGTTCGTCATCTTTAGCCCTGAGATTCCAGAAGGGACGAGCTGCGATTTCGCTGGCAAAAAGAGCGCGGCCATAATCATTGAGCTGGCCATTTCCATGTGGGTTGTAGTGACAGGTCATGCAATTAGTGTAGCCGAATCCGATGTAGGCAGGGTAGGTCCAGGCGCTGGAGCCCAATAGAAAGCTAAAAATGAAACTAAATAAAAAACTGAAATTGAATATGATATTGCGAGTAAAAAAAGACATGTGTTGATGATTGCCAAAATCGAGGTCGGAATCAACAGAGAATAAGCTGAAGCTTCAATTATTTTTTAGGAAAGTCTCGGTCCAAAACTGTCTTGCGACCATCTCGCTTAGCTGACTCAATTGCCTCATCACAACATTCACGGACCACATCTGACAGAATATCGATCACAGAAGCTGAAGTGTTCATTTCTGACTTGGCACGAATATAATCCTTCAATTTAGAGGCAACAATTAGGACGTCCTTGGCAATTATAGAAGCTGATTTTCCACTGCCAGAAGCGAAGGATGTAGCAGATTGAGCGGGAGTTGCGGCCGGAATCAGTCGACGCGGCTCAGCCTGCTCTGAACTGATCGGCGCTATTTTTTCGATTGCTCCCGCGTCCCGGTGTCGGGCTCCAGGCAAATGAGCTTCAAAGCAGGTCATTGTGCAAAAGCAATATCCAGTTCGCAGGCCATTGCAGGTGGAAACGCTGCAAATGTAATATTTTTGGCCAAATAAGATCGGCTTCTTGCAAGTGCTACACTTTTTCCAAACGTTGGCAGGCATTGAATTCGAGTCCATGCGAAGATTGTAGGCAGAAGCAATAAAGTTTTGCACGAGCAATTTCTTAAAATTTAAATAGCCCGAAGGTTTTTGGCAGCTTAACTTTAGGGGATGGCTCAAACAGCGACTCTGCTCCGTTTTAAAATCGAGCTTTCTGATATCGACCGGGGAAACTACACAACTTTGGATTTCCGCATCGCTCAACATCCATCAGAAACGGCGGTTTTTTTACTGACACGAATTTTCGCCTACTGCCTGAACTGGTCTGAAAGGCTAGAATTTTCTGCTCAAGGATTAGCTGATCCCGCAGCTCCTGCTTTGAAACTGAATGGAGACAATGGTCAAATTGCTCTTTGGATTGAAATTGGCAATCCAACTGCAAAAAAATTGCATAAAGCTTCGAAAGCTGCAAAAGCCGTGAAAGTTTATACCTACAAAGATCCGCAAGTTCTACTGAGAGAGTTGGCCACTCAGCATGTGCATCGACTGGAGACGATTCAATTTTTTTCTCTGCCATTTTCTTTCCTAGAAAAATTAGAAAAGAGCCTGGCTCGAGACAACAAATGGGGAGTGGTCTTTATGGATCAAATGTTAACTGTGAATTTGGCGGGATCCACTGAAGGATGTGAGTTGACAGAGCATCGGGCACAAAACTGAAATCAGATTTTTTTGAAGAGCTAACGACGTCTTGTTTTTGGAATGAAGTTGCTGGTGGGTTTTATTCTTGTTTTCGCTGGCAACTCGCCAAAATCTTCTTCAACCTTGAACTTTGGAGCAGCTGACACTTTTGGCAGCTTCTTTGTTTTCTTTGCATTTAAATACACGGGCCTTGGGATTTTAGTCTTTGCCTTTTCAAAACTGTCTATATCCAAGTAGCGAACCAAACGGACTTTTCCAATATCGAAAATCTTCAAACCCTCGGATTCGATTTTCTTTAGGATGACGGTAAAGCCTAAATAACCCAAATTTTTCCCCATGATTTTAAATTTGATTTTTTCATCCGCTTTCTCTTTTAAAGCCTGATTCAACTTGAGAACGTCGTTTGATCCAAACTCTTTAGCCAATACTTTCAAAATATCAATTTGTTTCAACCCGGAATCCTTTGATGATGGAAAGTAGACAGTGATATCAAGAGCAGCACTCAAAAGCAAACTTCTAAAGCTCATGAGTTCGCCGCAAAGGTATTGTCACATGATAATTTTTCCTGAGAACCAGCCCTAAATCCCTTGTTTGCGTACTGCTGAAATCTGACCTGTTTCTTCAAGGTGCGCCGTTTTAACCTGAGATACGTGGTCAATCCCCATTTTTCTGAGCCCGGCTTGCAGCTCTTCGATGGTGATGTTTTCGGTTTGCATCGCTGAAAATAAAATTTCACCATCCCGACTCAAGTAACTAGGTCGGCCGCGCAAAAAATAGCGAAGCCCTTGATAGCGAATTCACAAAAGACCGGTGATTTTGTGCAGACAAAAAACGGTTGAAACAAAGATAATATCATTGGCGCTACCAGGTTTCAAAGTGACCTGTTGCAAGGCAACGGCTAGCGAAATCAGGATCATCAAATCAAAAGTGGTGGTCTGCCCCGAATAACTTTTTCAGCCATTCGGAAAATTCCAACAATTGAAACATAGAAGAGGGTAGCCAGCCTATTTGAGTGAGGATCATTCGATTTTTTTTAACTCGGCTAAACAAAACGCTCAAGTGAAAACAAAAAGCGAAAGCCTGAGGTTATCGCAGGATTTAGAAACCGATTTTAAAAATCAGGTTAGCTCCAATGGCCCTAGACTTGAGTTCGTTGCCAGCAACATTGACAAGGTTTTTTGTTCCATATTGATACTCGAGCTCGCCATTCAAGCTGCCGACAACAAAGCTATAAAATTCATACCCTGCGCCTAAATTGACCCGTTGATCCGACTCAAGTTTGCTTCCTGAAGGCTCATTGCTGAAATTCGAAGCGAAGAGCACGCCTCCGAAAACATAAGCTCCTGTGAACGGAAGGCTAAACTGCAGGTTGAGCGGTACGATCGAGTTTTTCAATGTCATTGTTGCGGTGATACCACTTCCTGTAAATTCCATCTCTTGGTTCTCAATTAAGTATCCAGTACGAATACTGAGAGTGGGAAAGATGGGAAACCAAAGCAAGGCTCCGTAGCGTGTTGACATCTTGGGAGAAGAGACAGAGTCGAAGCCGGCGCCGGAAGCCGTCCAAGAATCTTTTTGCCCCGAAACCAGAATGCCGACTCCTAAGTCTGCAGATGCTGAGAGGCTGATGAAAACTGTAATTAGGGCGATTATTTTTCTCATACGAATTCTCCGGTGATTGGTAGAAGCGGTACTGCTTTTTTAAGCTCATCTTGAGATTGTTTTGCCACTGCCCAGAGTGGCAAGCAAATTCAGCGATGACCCACATGCTAACTCACATAGAAGTGTTACGTTAACAATAGCTGTGCCGTCACTGATTTGTTTAGGCCTCTATGTTCATGAACCATAGAGAAATCGCAAACCAGTGAGCTCTTCCAAAGATACCACTCTGGGCGATACCTTTTGCTGTTGTCCTCATCGTGATTATGCATGGTCTTCGCCAAGAACATATTTTTCTTTCACGCTCGAAAATTATCCGTCAAGCACAGGATCACTTGAACTGGCTTTACTCTGTGCTTCCCTGGTGTTTGCGATTATACTTTTCAACAGAATCTGAAAACATAAATTTCGTTCACTTGCATTGTCGAAATCCTGTGAGTGTTCCCGTCAAGGGAAAAATTCGGCTTTTACTCAGTGATTAAAAGTATCGGCAAAATGGGACCGAAAGTGACGGCATATGTCTTGCGTTTCTAGTTCAGGAAACAAATGCCGGTGACAAAAGTACACTGGTACAACTACAAGGAGAAATTATGAAGGGCATTTTGGCAGCTATGATGTTGGTTCTTGGATTCAGCATGTCAGCACATGCGGGAGCATGGTATGGCGAAGAGCCTTATTTGCGTTGTAATGACGACGTGCGTGGAGCGGTTTACCGTGGGGAATTTAGATCAGGGTACGATCATTACATTAAATATGGTCGTTTTGAAAATCGTGTAACTGATGGCAATTGCCGGGGAAACAACCCACCCCCTTACGATAATGGTGGCGGATATCAGCCACCTTACGATAATGGTGGCGGATACCAACCGCCATACGATGATGGTGGTGGTTACAACAGACCTCCTGCATGGTTCGATGAACAAGGATACCTTCGATGTTACCCTGACGTCGCTCGAGCTGTACGACTCGGACAGTTTCCAAACGGATATGCTCACTATGTTATGTATGGTCAACGAGAGGGTCGCAATCCTCAGTGCCATCGCTAGAGACATCGGACTCAGCAGAGTAGCTGCGTCTTAATTCGAGAAGTTCATAGTTCTAAAAAGCCCACATCTCTCAAAGGGATGTGGGCTTTTTCATTTTTTCGGTAGATCGGCAACTAGCAG
>JAYTZS010000033.1:0-6443 GCA_043741885.1 Bdellovibrio sp.
TGGGCTGATGCTCCGCAGGTGGGCCGCAAAGCAGCTTCGCAATACTTTGCCAGAGAAAATTCAAGAGATCGCGACCACGACCGCGAAGTCAAAGTCGCCTCGCCGGGAAGCACAGCAAACGAAAATCTTCTGATGTTACATATCGGTGGCTACACCAACAGTTCTTCTTATGACTGGAAGGGAAACGATAAAAGACTGAACGTCGGAAAAGCCACTTATGGAGTGACCTATCTTTTCGGAACCTGGGCCAACATTGATGTGAACATTCGTTTTGATTTTAATGAATTTAAATTAGACGACGAACGAGTGACAAAGCTCAGTTTTCTACCGCTCTGGACTTTTCCTATGGCCGACACAAAATTTCCACTTTACTTCGGTGGAGGTGCGGGGCTGGGGGTTTTCTTCTCTCAAATTGAAGGCGAATCCAACCTCTCATTGGATTACCAGTTGGTAGCCGGGGCTCGTTTTATCAATCTCTATGAAAATGCCGGCGCTTTTGTCGAGTTCGGTTTGAAAAATCATCTGCACCTACTTTCTGATGGGCAGTTCAATGGAACCGCACTTTCCACTGGCGTGGTTTTCACTTTCTAATGTCAGCAAGTAAAGTTCAAAGTAAAGTTCAAAGTAAAGTCCATCGGCATCTGATTGAAGCTTTGGCTCCAGCCTTGGAACAAATCTTTAATTCCCAAGTGTCTGTCGAAGCAATTCTTGAGCGCACTTTCAAAGCCAACCGCAAGTGGGGCTCAAGAGATCGCAAATTTTTCGCTGAGCAAATCTATGAAATGATACGGTGGTGGCGAAAGCTGTGGTTTCTATTGGGCCATGAACCCGAGTTTCAGCCTGACAGCATCGTTGAACTTTGGGCCACTCGACTGAAACTAAAGCAAGAAGAACTTCCGTCCTGGACAGAGCCCGATAGCAGTCCGCTGGATTTGCAGCGACTTTCCGAAATTCAGGCCAGTCGAAGTTTGCAAGAGTCGATTCCACAATGGCTCGATGATCTCGGTCAAAATGAGATGGGTGCACAGTGGCCCGCTATTTTACACTCTCTCAATCTGCCGGCATCGGTTGATCTTAGAGCCAATTCATTAGTCACAGATGCGTTGAAGCTTTCGCGAAAACTTTCGGAGCAAGAGATTGCTAGCGAAAAAATTTCGAACTGTGAATTCGGTCTGAGTCTGATTCAACGAAAGAAAATTCAATCCACTGAAATATTTAAAAAAGGCTTGTTTGAAATTCAAGATAGAGCTTCTCAGCAAGTGTCACCTTTTTTACAGGTCGAACCCGGCCAACTGGTGATTGATGCATGTGCCGGTGCAGGTGGAAAATCTTTGCATCTGGCCGCTTTGATGAAAAATCAGGGACGGCTGATCAGCTGTGATGTGCATTCGTCCAAATTGCAAATTTTGCGTGAACGAGCCAAGCGAAATCATGTGAAAATCATAGAGACTTTTCTGATTAGAAATTTCCAAGACCTTCTCAAGTATCAAGACAAAGCTGACAGACTGCTGCTTGATGTTCCTTGTTCCGGCCTTGGCGTGCTGCGACGAAAGCCTATGGACAAATGGAAACTAAATCAAGCGAAAATCCAAAATGTGCAGCTCTTGCAATCGCAAATTCTTAACGATTACTGCTCAGTGGTTAAAGTCGGAGGCCGAATGGTTTACTCGACTTGTAGTTTTTTGCCGAGCGAAAATGAATTGCAAATCAAAAAATTCCTGCAATCTCACGGCTCTACCTGGGCACTGGAAGACCAAATTCGAATCAATCCGGACCAGCATCAAGGCGATGGATTTTACGCAGCTCGCTTGAAACGACTCAGCTAAATTTAGGTTAAATTTTTAGCGGATTTTTAACTAATTTTCAGATTTGGCTCTTACACTCTGCAGAAATTTCATCTCAGAGCAAGTCCACGACGATTTGAGAAAAGTCCTACGCTTAGGCTATTGCTCTTCACTCGGAAACCGATTAGATCACGAGAAATCGAATCAATTTCAATCAACCCGAGGAGTCCCTATGAAGACAGTTATTCTTTCTCTCATGTTCGCCTTTGCTGGATCTGCAATGGCGCAGACAGCAGGCAACGGTTATTATCAGCTGCAACCTATGCAAGTGACGGAAGTTTCGCATGAAGTTTTAAGCAAACGAAATTTTACGGACATGGGGATTGGCTCTGAAGCTTGTACGGCTGATCCAGGGTCGCGATTTCTCACTCTGACACCTGCCGGAGGATTCACTGCCGCAAACTTCGTGATCGACCAGGTGATGAACATCGGAAAGAAAATCTGGTCAGTGATTGAGCTCGGGCAGCCTGTAACGAACATTCAGACTGACGTAGCAACAGCTCTTCCAGCTGGTGCAAAATGCTGGCAGAACTTGCAAACTTGGTCTTCTCCTGAAGCCCGAACTTACTCCGTCAGCTTTAAAAATATCTACAACATGGAAGTGGTTCGATTCGCTTACCGAGTTGTTTATTTGCCAGGCGGTTCAGTCAACGGAAAGGGTCACTATGTTGGCTATGCAACTTTGCAGCCTTCCGATGTGTATGTGGCTTGGGGATATAAATTCAATGCGGAAGCATCAGCCCCAGCAGTTTTCAATATGGGTACAAAAGAAGATCCAGTTGGAGCTTTGACTTTAAATATGAAATTCAGTGTTGATACGATTGTAAATCATTTGGAGCAGACTCAAGCTTACAATGTGAATGGAAAAGGCGAATTTAAAAAGTTAGATTAGTCTCGTATTTACTAAATAAAAACTAAAAGAAAAACTGCAAGCCGGTCTGAATTCCAACTCTTGCAAGAGAGGATTTCACTCCGGCTTTGTTGTTTTCTTGAAAGTCTGAAAACCAATTGCCGAAGACTCGCAAAGCCTCAAAATCAATAAACAGCCCCGCTTCCGTCCTTGCGCCAGACACTGTCCCATAAAAGCTTTCATCAACCGAACGGTAAAGATTGTAGGCTGCAGATAGCCCAAAATGCCGAGCCAAGTAAAGATTGAGATCTAACCCCCCAAATTGATTGGCAAGCCTGGAAATGCCGGCAGAATTTTCAATTTCACGTGTTCTCAGGCCATAAATAATATTTAGGTGAGTTCCTTGATTGGCATTGCCAAGTACGCGAAATTGAAAAGCGCCAGCCAAATCACTAGTGGATTCTTGAGAGTTATTTTCATACTGCCCAACTAGACCAACTCGGCCTGCAAAGGCTCCTAGGGCAGCCTGATAGCTGGTATGAGTTGAATCTTGAACGGAACTTGCCGGATCAACTGGTTTTGAGGTGTACGACAAATAGGAGCCCTTCAAAAAGTATTCATAAGGGCTCGGCGAATTGGTCGCGAGCCAAAGGTCCATGATTTGAGTTCGGTCTTTCTGCGCCAGCCAATCCTGCAAAGTCCATCGCACACTTTCTTTCTTCTGAGCCTTCTGCTGATAGCTCGAGGGCCCGTTAGAACTGGAGCTGGAGCTAGAGTTGGACGGAGTGGCGGATAGCGGACTGGATTGTTTTGCCATTCCCGCCTGGCTCATTGCCAAAAGAAGCGCCACCCGCGACAAGAATGAAAACCTACAGCTTTTTTGAACGTCTGCCTTACGCAATTTCCGGACCTTTGAGATAAGCTTTCCACTGTTGTTTGCTCGATCGAAATTCGATCTTTCTAATTTCGATCTCTAATTTCAGTTGCTGCAACTTGGCCTGCGAACTTGTCTGCATCTGTTGCTTCATCAGTTTGTAATCCTGCTGCAGCTTGCGCATTGAAATCTGTGCTGAAAGAATTCGGTCCTTCAGTTGATCGGTCATTTCTAGAGAATACCCTTTGGAGCGAATCCGCATGGCTTCCATTTGCAGCCGAGCTTTCAAAATTTCAGCTTGTGAAATTCGTCGCAATTTTTTAGCAAGTCCCAAGAAAGCCAACGTTCGGATTGTCCACTTTGTAGGATCCCACTGATACCACCGGATTCCATTTCGATAATCAATTTGAAAATGATGATGGAAATTGTGGTAACCCTCGCCATGGGTCAGGATTGCGACGATAAAGCTATCCCGCGCCGAGACATCCTCAGAATAAGTTTTATAACCTAAGGTGTGGCACAAGCTATTGACAAAAAAAGTGCTTTGCTGAGTCAAAACAATTCGCAAAGCTCCAGCGAAAACAAAGCCACCCCATGGACAACCTAGAAAATATCCGACTAAAGTAGGAAAGCCAAAACTCATCAGAATTGCAAGCGGGATGTAGTGCTTGTGCTGCATCCGCACCATCCAATCCTTTTCCAGATCTGGAGCTTTTGGATTTGGGTCGGTTGAATCTTTCATAAACAACCAGCCCATATGCGCATACCAGAAGCCTTTCTGAATGCTGTAAGGATCGTGATCCGTATCTACTTTCCCATGATGGAGGCGGTGGTCAGCCGACCACTTCAAAGCTGAAGCTTGCCAGGCGGAAGCGCCGATCAAAAGATAAATGGCTTTGACCAACGGATGCGCTTCATAACTGCGATGGGAAAACAAACGGTGGTAGCCAGCGGTGATGCTTAGGTTTGTTGCGCCAGCAAATAGAATGGTGAAGACAATCAGTTTCCACGAAACACTCTCCGCCCAAAGATAAGTCGGAACCAAAAACAAAGTCGCAAGAGGAGTCAGCAACAAAAATAAAGTGACAGGCCAGTCAATCTTTTGAGACCAAATTTTAAGCGAAGTTTTTTTCGACATCGAACTCTCTCCTGTGCCGGCAATATGAGCGGTGATCTGTGGCCAAGCTTACTCTGAAAGGGTAGCTTCCGCGACTCCTTTCTCGGACGGAGGCCTGTTTCTTTTCTCATCTGGATTGCAATTGACTGGAGATCTAGTTCAGTCAACGATATGGCAATGTACATCCATGATCTAAGTCCATTTCTTTGGCAGATGACTGATACTTTTGGAATTCAATGGAATGGGCTCAGCTACATGGTAGCTTTCTTGCTTTCCTTTGTTTTTGTCGGATGGATGGCATTTCGGCAAAGGTCGGAGCTAACACCCAAACTTCTTGGAGATTTTGTTACCAGCAGTGCTATCGGAGTTCTAATCGGGGCGCGAGTCGGCTACTGTTTATTTTATTCGCCGGATCTGTTCTTGAAATTTCGACCTGATTTTCCTTTTTTGGGAGTCTTAGCACTTGGTGAAGGCGGAATGTCAGCTCACGGCGGAATCATCGGATTATTTCTGGTCGGGACTCTTTTCGCACTGAAAACTGGAGTGTCTCGACTCTATTTATTTGATTTGATGGCAGTGACCGCCCCCTTAGGTCTTTTGCTGGGTCGATTGGCAAACTTTGTGTCCAGTGAATTTATCGGCGCTATGGCCCCTAGCCATTATCCTCTAGCGATGAAATTTCCATCGGAGATTTTGACTTGGTGGCAATCTCAACCAGAGCGTTTAGCAGAGCTAGCACCTCTAGCGATGAAAGTTTCCAAAGTGTCGAATGAACAGTGGAAGCAGTGGTTGCAAACCGCCTCGACGTTGCCGGATTCCAAACAGTCGTTGCAGCAAATTCTCAGTCAGATCATTGAAGCCATTCAAGCCGGTCAGTTAGAAATCAGAAACAGTCTGGCACCGCTTCTTTTCGAGCGACATCCCTTCCAATTGTACGCAGCCTTGGCTGAAGGACTGCTGCTATTTTTGTTTCTGTTTATTTTGTGGCACAAGCCGCGCAAACCAGGTGTGATCGCAGCCAGCTTTCTCGTGTTCTACTCACTGATTCGGATTTTCGAAGACCGTTTTCGAATGACGGATCCCACTGCTGCCTTGGGAGTGATGGGCTTTTCACGAGTCCAAGTTCTTAGCTTGATTCTGCTCGTGATTGGACTGATTTTGCTTTTCGTGTGGGGCCGACGAGAAACACTGCCTTTTCGAGGATGGGGCCGCGGGCATTCTGTGAAGTTGCACCGCCATTAACTTAGCTGACCATAAAAAAAGTCTTTACAAAAAAGTCTTAAACAAAAAGTATCTCAGACAATTCACTTTCAGCCGCAGTGATCTGAGTTCCTGAAATTAAATTCTTGATTGTCAAAGTTTTTGCCTTCAACTCGGATTCGCCAATCAAAACTGCAAACCGAGCGCCCAATTTGTTAGCTCGCTTCATTTTTTTTCCAACATTTCCACTGACAGGCTGATCGACCTGAAATCCTTTTTGGCGCAGCCAATGAGAGATTTCAAGGCACTTGGCCTGGGCTTTTTCGTCAGCCGAAATGACAGAAATCACTTTCAATTCACTTTTGCTCATTTCAGGATTGAGCAAAAGAGCCAGTCGCTCCATTCCACAAGCCCAGCCAACACCTGAAGTTTTGGGTCCACCCATCAGTTCAATCAAACCATCGTAACGACCACCAGCTAGCACAGTTCCCTGAGCTCCAAGGTCCGTTGTCACAAATTCGAATACGGTGTGAGTGTAATAATCAATCCCACGAACTA
>JAYTZS010000034.1:0-6421 GCA_043741885.1 Bdellovibrio sp.
CTGGAGCTGTGGCAGTTGGAAAAGCCAGATCTTGTGTTCCTCGACATTTTGATGCCTGGCCTGACAGGGCCTCAGGTTCTAGCTGAAATTCAGCCTGACATTCGCAATTTGAGTCAGGTTATTTTGATCTCTGCCTATTCCGGAGACTACAGTTTGGACTCGGCAAAAAGTTTAGGTGCGGACCATTTTATACCAAAGCCGTTTGAAGACATTTTTGGAATTGTGAAGATTGTGGCAGAAATGCTAACCTAGGAGACATTATGACTGCACCAAAAAGTAAAATTGCAGAAAGTGGAACTCCGACCGGGGACGAATCTATTGCAAGGGCCAGCTCAGGCTCAGATCCAGCTGTGCGAAAAGTGGCCCCTTACCCAATTGATGTGGAGATCTCGAAAGTCGAAGGTCAACCTGTCCCTCTGCAAGGCCAAATCCTCAAGCTGACGGATGTTGGCTTTTTGATGAAAGTCAATGCTACTCACTTTTACAAGGTCGGCGAAAACTATTCAATCTATTTTGAAATTCCAGTGGTTGGGTTTCCAGTCGAAACCATCGTTCGAGTCGTAAAAACTTATGACGCTATGGAAGTCGTGACCAAGAATCAAAAAACCAAGATGTACACAATTGAAATGCATTTTAAAAATTTGCCTTCCCAAGACAAAACGAATATCAACAGCTTCCTCGTGAAAATCGGACAAAAGAAATTCTAAGGACGTTAAATGCGTGTCATTTCCGGAAAATACAAAGGTCATCATTTGGTCCCATTTTCAGCCGACCACATTCGACCTACCACTGACCGGGTGAAGGAAAGTCTTTTCAATATGATTCAAAATCATTTGGAGGGGGCTCGAGTCCTTGATCTTTTCTCAGGCACTGGAAATTTAGGAATTGAGGCACTTTCTCGAGGAGCGAGCAGCATTCATTTCGTTGAAAAAAACCGCAAGTCTATTCTGATCCTGGAAAAAAATTTAGAGAAATTAAAAGTGTCTGAACCCTTTCAAATTGTGCAGAAGGATGTTTTGTCCTTTCTCAAGAGTTATCAGGGAGAACCGTTTGATTTGATTTTTGCAGATCCGCCGTTCACTGAGGAGATGGCCCACGATGTCATGGTTGCCGCCGATGGCTCTCAAGTTTTCCATCCGGCAGGAGCAGAAGTAAATACTTTATTTATGATCGAGTCCGGGCGTCGGGAAAAGATTTTAGGCGACTATCCCACTCTCACTCGATATGATGCTCGAGAATTTGGCGACAAATTTCTCTCCTTTTTTAGGAAAAAATGAAAACTGCAATCTATCCAGGTAGCTTCGATCCGATCACTCTTGGTCATGTGGATATCATTGAAAGAATCTCGAAAATTTTTGATCGAGTGATCATTCTGATTTCTGAATCTTCTCAGAAAAGCTGTTTGTTTTCCGCTTCCGAAAGAAAAAATTTGATCCAACTAACTTTGTCTCACTTAAAAAATGTCTCAGTAGATATTCACGAAGGTTTGACTGTCGATTACCTTCATCAGCGCCAAGCCAAAGTTATCGTCCGCGGCCTGAGAGCAGTGATTGATTTCGAGTATGAAATGACCATGGCAAATATCAACCGCAAATTGGACCCGACAATCGAAACCATGCTCGTTTTTGCTAGCCCTGAATTTTATTATGTGTCGTCTCGTGGAGTGAAAGAAGTCGCTCGTTACAAAGGCTCTTTGGACGGCTTGGTACCGCCGTTGGTTCAAGAACCACTTCGACAGAAAATGAAGGTGACATGAAATTCTCAAAAAGAGCTCAAACTTTAAAACCTTCCCCAACTTTGGCCATGGCCAACAAAGCACGAGAGCTTGCAGCAAAAGGCCATGATGTAATCTCTCTAACGGTCGGGGAGCCAGATTGGCCAACCTTTGAAGTTGCCAGCCAAGCGGCAATTCAAGCAATTCAAGAGGGATTTACCCGCTATACAGCTGCAGCTGGAATTCCAGAACTGAGAAGTGAAATCGCCGAGCGAACTTCCTCTGAAGTGGGCACGCCGTTCTCTCCACAGCAAGTGGTAGTTGGAGCTGGAGCCAAGTTTATTATTTATGCTCTTTTGCAAATGCTCGTCGATCCTGGAGATGAAGTTTTGATTCCCTCTCCTTACTGGGTCAGCTACCCGACCATGTCTGAGCTGGCGGGAGCTGAAGTTCAAATTCTCCACTGTGGACCAGAACAGAATTTTAAATTGCAGCCGGAGCAATTGCAAAATTCAATCTCAACGAAAACAAAGATTTTAATTCTGTGCAGTCCAAGCAACCCAACGGGGCTTCTTTACACTCGCGAAGAACTTTTAACTCTCGCTCAAGTCATTCGAAAAAATCCTCAATTGCTTGTCATTTCTGACGACATTTATGACAAGTTGGTTTTTCAGTCACAAAAGAAAAATCTGATTGAAGGCGCCGATCAAGTGTTTCGTGCTCCTCATTTGCTTGCAGTTGCTCCCGATCTCAAAGACCAAGTGATCTTAGTCAATGGTGCTTCCAAAACTTATTCCATGACTGGATGGCGAATTGGCTGGGCGGTTGGCCCTGAGGCTCTCATGAAAATCACAGCCGATTATATGAGTCAGACCACTTCCAACGTTGCTAGCATTTCTCAAAAGGCACTACTTGCAGCTTTGCAAACAGGAAATCCAGAGCTCAAAAATGCCATCCAGAAATTAGAAGTGAAGAGAGACCGAATGCTTCTGAAAATGAGCAACCTTAAGCATTTTAAAGTTATTCCTCCGGACGGAGCTTTTTATTTTTGGGTCAAGGTCGACAGTTGCTTTGGCAAAAAAGGAAAAGAATTTCCGGCTCCGCTCAATTCTAAAGATGTAGCGGCGGTCTTGCTTGAAAAATATTTTGTCGCTACAGTCCCTGGAATTGAATTTGGAACTGAAGGCTATTTGCGCTTAAGCATCGCGGCCTCCGACCATCAGCTAGACCAAGCCTATGAAAGATTTCTAAAATTCGAATCGGATCTCTTATAAATACGAGCCTTTGATCCAGAACCAGCGCTTTCAGTGCAGACAAACCTGGTCCTTCCAGGCTTAGCTTTTTACACTAGTAAGAGTGGTATTTGAGCCAGGAGGGTTCTCGTGAGTTTTTGGGGTCTTGTTCAAATTTTTGTAGATCTCAGTCTCTTAACTGCTGTGGGCTTTGCCTGGGTACGACTCAGTCGTCCGGCCAAAGATGATCCACGTCTAAGCCGCGGTCTCCAGCTGCTACAAAGTAAAATCTCTGTGCTTGAAGACCTTAGCGATCGAACCGAGATCCAAGTCACTCAACTGACGACTTTGATGGAGCAAAAGTGTCGAGATATCCAAACGATTATTCATTTGGCGGAAAAACAGGTTCAAAAAATCGAAGCCTCCATGGGAAAATCCCTAGAAATTGCCAAAATTTTTCAAGATAAAATTCCGCACCAAGAAATCATCGAGCGACAAAACACAATCAAATATGTTAAGGCGGCGAGAATGGCTCATCAGGGCATTTCAGCTGATGAGATTGCTGCACAAGTGGATTTATCTCGAGGTGAAATTGATTTTATTGCGAAGGTCAATCGAGACCATTTGCAATTTTCTGAAGAGGACTTGCCACGATGGGCGCACGAAGAGGCTTTGGCATCTGATTCTCAATCGACGCAAGATCTTCGCGAGCGGATGTTTCAGCAGCCCTCGGCAGGACCCGCTTTTCAGACCCAGCTAAAAGTGGACAATTCCACACCAATTCAAAGCACTCCTGTGGATCAAACCTTGGCACAATTGGGGGATCAATTCCGGCAGGCTTTTGATTCGAATGTTCCACAAAGTTTTGTAGGGTCCTTTGCTGAACCGCCGAAGTCTGAACTGATGAAGCGAGTTCAAGCTTCTAAAAAGAATATGCAACAATTTCCTCCGGAGCGTCCCCAAGCTCAAAAACAGAAACCGCGAGCCTTGAATACTGGGGACGTGAAAAAAGTGGTTTTCCCGAAAATTGAGGTCAATAACAATTTGGGGTGAGTCGATGAAATCATTTTTGCAATCATTGCAAAAGGGTCAACGTCTCCAAGTGATCGTCACCGAAATCCAATCTGATCGGCAGATCCTTGTGAGCTATAAAGGTGAACTTTTCCGAGTCAAAGACACTTCCGGAAAACGTTTTGAAATCGGCGAGAAGATTATGCTTTTTGTCGCCCAGTTAGACCCGCTCGAATTTTCCTTAGTTGGTGAGCGTCGACTTTTTTCTCGAGTCATTTAACCTTTTTTCTCGATTCAGCTGAGATAGGTGCTTGTGTTTATTTTGCACTCTCTTTAATGAACAAAGTCAGGTGATGCTTGACCACATTTTGCAAATTGACCACGTGGCCTTCAAAGCTCCAAGTGAGATCACTGAAAGGTCCAATTTTTGCTTCAATTACATGCTCATCCATCATGGGTGCGGCTGTGTTTGAGACCGATGGAATTTGAGAGGGCATATAATTGGGACCAATAAAATTGAATCGAATGCTAACTTGGCCTGGTGCTCGCAATGAAAAAATCATCTTAAAGCCGTTTCGAAACAACATAAAGTCAGCATGAGTTTTTGCAATCCCGTAAATCTTGATTCGTCCCAAGGGAGAAGCTTTCAACTCATTAAATGCCGTCGCAGCCTCAATGAATTCTGTTTTTAATAGCTGCAAGTAATTAAGAGTTTCTTGCACCAAAGTTTTTTCCAGGCTGGTGCCAGTTCCCATATCGACAATTCCAGACTCTTCCATTTGTTCTTCGGCCGACACCAAGTCGCGGATCCATCCGATTCGGTCTGATTGTCTGCTGCTGATTTTGTCCATGGCAAAGCCTCCACGTCTCAGTTTTTCTAGCCCCAAGCCCCTTGTCAACCCTCAGAATCATAACATTTTAACGCACCGCTAGCGCAAAAGGTGGCAGTCACCCTAAAGTTCTAAAGTTGGAGGCCGAGGGCGAATTGCTGGCCCTTGTTGTATTTCGATTCTAGCGGAGCGTAAGCACCAAAGAACCAGGTCATCGGGATCTGATATCCTACGGTAAGATCAAATTTTACTTCGGCTCCAACACTCCAGAAGGGGCGCCAGGCATCGACCGGTTCATACCTGGCCAAATCGAGATTATAGGATCTTCCATCTAAAGTAATTCCGTCAGCGACAATTGCACCGTGGATCCGTTTTAAGAAAAGTGGGGCCGTGCCCATTCCATGGTAGATATTTGAAATCGGGAAGCGATATTCAAACGTATAGTTGGCGGCACTTTTCGCTAAGAACTGCCCGAACAGATAGCCTCTCATCAGAAACAAGGAGGTGATGCCAGGCAAAGTTTGAAACGGAACGCTGAAGTTGTAATTCCCGAGGCTGACGGGTTTTTCGATCAGCTGACCTTGAGCACGAATTAAAATCGCATTGTGACGGGGCAACCAGCGCGAAAAATACTTTTCGATCGAAGCATGATAAAGTTGAAAGCCTTCACGACTCACGCTGGAATCGGAAGCTTGCAAATAGTCAATCGCTGAAACATTCCAGGCTTGACCATTTTCATAGCTGATCTGAGCTCCAGATTTTGTCAGATCCGAATAATTCAAGACAACGGATGGACCAGTGGATTCAATCCGAACTGAGTCACCTACCGAATTTGGAACATAATCTCGCTTGATCCAGCCATAACTGAATCCCGCGTACAGGTCAGTGCTCAAGCCTGTGACTTCCCAAAGCGCATCTGCCCAATAGCTTTGCTGACGAAATTGCAAGGGAGTGTTTACCACCCGAGTTTGATAATCAAATCCACGCAGCGCAAAAGTCGTGATCGTTGAATTGTTCGTATAAAGAAAGCTATAACTGGTTTGCTTGGGTAAAGTATCATAAGTCGCAGCTAAGTTGTAAGAGTGATGTGCGATTGGATCCGCTCCAGCAGTAGAGCCTCCAAGCACTGATCCACCCTCATAAAAATAAGCATTCGGTAGCCAGTAATGAGGCCAAAGATACGGCCAGACAGAGTAACTTTCGGCCTCCGGTTTTTCAACCACCGGAACGTCTCGGTGAACTGGAGGGTAGCGATCCGCAAGCAAAGGCTGAACAATTGGCAAAGCACGAGGCAACGGACTTTGCGCCGTCATCGCAACATTTCGGATCTGCATGCCCCGAGTGGTCAACTCACTGATATATAATTCCGAGCGAGAAAAATCCAAAGTGCTAGTGCTAACATAAGTCGGAGTGTGAGTCAGAGGCCGCGCCGACTGAAGATCTCTCGATGCTAAATACAAATTTCTAGTTCCATTCAAGGTCGAAGTAAAGATCAGACCCTGCGGAGTCCACTGCGCAAATCGCGAATCGGGAAACGAAGGAAGGACTGCAGTTACGGCATGAGTCTTTAGCGAAACTTTCTTTAGAATTTCCTGTGCGTGAAACCTTTCTGAGAAAATAATTTCGTCTTCCGA
>JAYTZS010000035.1:0-2207 GCA_043741885.1 Bdellovibrio sp.
TTTTTCGATTCAATCGTGGCTCATTACGGCCAAGGAGGACTGTTAATCATTGCACCGGTTAAAATTGGCAGCCACTGCACAATTGGACTCAAAGCGACTGTTATGGGTGGAAGTGTGATCGGGGACCACTGCAAAATCATGCCGCATTCGGTGGTCATGCCGAAGACAGAAATTCCTGATGGAGAGACGTGGGGAGGAGTTCCTGCTCAAAAGATCTCCAGTAATGTAAAAAAAGAAGCAGCTTAAGTTTCTTGCATTCACTTTCCCATAACTAGTTTGTGATTTAACATATCCCGCTGGTTTCTAGTTAGAACTGTTTTGCCCCTATGACCATCTATGACCCAAAATTTTGTCTTAATATCCAATTAAACCGAATTCAGCTCCCAAAAATCCGGAACAGTTCTTGTACTGATACTGAAACAACAAGGGAGTCATTATGGACAACAAAAAAGAGAATATCAGTCACAAAGTCGGCGATTTCGTAGAGCGCGTTGGGCAAAAAATCTCCGATGCGGGAGCTAAAAAAATTGGCAATGCGATTCACGATGCTGGCGATAAGCTCGAGCATTCTTCTGACAACAAAACAAATTTGAATAATAAAAATAAGACTGTTTAATTTTTCACTCCCAGTTAAAGTGAGTGAAATCCATATAAATTGAACCATATTAATTGAAAGAGCTCCCAGATCAGGAGCTTTTTCTTTATCCACTGCTCCAAAACTTCCAATTAAAACCTTTTGTTCTCCCTCATATGATTCTTTAGTAGAACTGAAGGATCTCAAAAAGGAGAATGTATGAAAAAATTGATTTTAGTGGTTTCGACGTTATCTTTACTTACTTCCGGCTGCGCTACTGACTCTGCAAATAAAAACACGACACGTGGAGCTGGAATCGGAGCTGCCACAGGAGTATTGGCCGGTGGGATTCTAGGCCATCAAAGTGGAAAACGAAATGAAGGCGCTCTGATTGGTGGAGCCATCGGTGGGTTGTTGGGAGGCTATGCCGGACGCCGAATGGATCAGCAAGCTCAAGAGCTTGAAAAAGTAGCTGAAACCAAAAGGACAGACCAGGGTCTGATTTCTAAATTAAAAAGTGATATTTTGTTTGATACCGGAAAATCAGTTTTAAAGCCTCAAGCTAAAACCGCTTTGAAGGAAATGGCTGACGTGATGAAGAAATACCCTGAGAATATTCTTTCTGTGAATGGTTACACAGATGACACCGGAAGCTCGCGTGTGAACGAAGAGTTGTCATCGAAACGAGCTGAAGCTGTAAAATCCGTATTGGTGGCTGATGGCCTCCCTGCCACAGAAATTTCGACTAAAGGCCTGGGGCCTGCGCAACCAGTTGCAGACAACAAAACCTCCGAAGGCAGATCTAAAAATCGTCGGGTCGAGATCGAAGTAACTGTTGACGAGTCCAAAATTCCTAAACAGTAGATAGGCTCACAATTTCCCAGGAAAGTGTCTCGGTTATAGCCAATATCGCGGTTTTCGACATTTTAAACAATTCGTTGGAGTTGAAAGCCGCATAAACTTCTTCTGGCCGGAGCACAATTTGCATCTCCTAGAGCTGTTAGGTTCGTTGGGGGAAATCGTATGAAGTACACACCGGTTCGTTTCGACTGGGTATATGAGTTTAGGCCATTTTTTATTTTGCTGTTTGGAGGCTTGGGCTGGTGGGGCCCCTCATCCAGCACGCCGTCTTGGCATCATTTTAGCCAAGCTTGTGCGGTTATGTTATTCTTGATGGCTTCTAAAATTATCCAGTGGCGATATGACTATCGAAAAAAACTGTCCAGCTAAGAAATCTTTGAAATTTACTAATAGCCTAATATATCGACATATGTCAGACCAGCTGCAACTCCAGAAGAGGGTTTTGCTCTTTGCCCTTTGATCAAAACTTTGCCTGACTTGAAAAGTTCCTTGAAGGTCATTCGAGAAATTTCCCGAAGATTTAAATTCTCATTTTGTTCGCGAATTGCTTTGAGCAACACATTGTCGAGTCGATTTTGGGATCGAGAAAGATCCAGAACAAGACGAGTTGATTTCGGGGGCTGAGGCGGAATATTGGCAGACATCTTGAGCACCTGTTTTTGATTGGGTCCCGAACATGACTTCAATTCCGAGAAAACACAAGGTTTCGTCTTAAGCATATTTTGCATTCAGACCCTTCTCCAGTATCTCATTTTCAAAGTTTATGATAACT
>JAYTZS010000036.1:0-2204 GCA_043741885.1 Bdellovibrio sp.
AATAACGCTTCACCGAAAAAGTGAAGCTGAATATTTTGGCAATTGAAGTTACTTTCAATTTTAAAAAAGTATTTTATAAAGTTGCGATATGGAAACACAGCAAGTTGATAGCAATAAAATTCCCAGGCAAATGCGCAGGTCCACCGAGCGTCGTTTAAAAAAGATCAAGATCAAGATCATTCCAGGTGATGTTAGGCTGACATCGCAGACGGGGCTTGACATTTTTCTAGAAATATTTGATCAAAGTCCACTTTCTAAAGAATTCAAGCTCTGCTTGCCAGAGAGAAAATCACACAGATCAGTTGGCTCCTACATGCTTGGATTACTGATGCTAGCAGGCCATATCCGAGGTGTGGAGAACATCTCCTCAATGAACCGGGTTCGTAATGATGGCTACTTGGAGGAGCTCTTTTACGACGAAGTGGCGGCAGTGAGAACTTTGGCTGACTTTTTGTATGATTTTGAGCAGTCGAATGTGGATAAGCTGAATCATTTTTTAAATAAAATGGCCAAGGCCATTTTCGAGCAACTACATAGGCAGCTGCCAAAAGGTAAGGCCCCCGAGGATTTCATCATCGATATGGATTCAACTTACCACACAAGCTACGGAGAAGCCGTGGAGGGGGTAGCCTATAATTACAAAAACCAGTGGTGTCTACAGAGTCATGTAGCCTTTGATCAATTGGGTTTTTGTCATGGAATCGAATTGCAACCCGGCAACGCAAAGCCCGGAACCGCAGCAGCAAAATTTATCGAGAAGATTTTTCGAGATCATCGCAATCAGCGTGTTCGAAGATTGGCGGGGAAGGATTTTTTTAGGGGTGATAGTGCTTATTGCAATCAAAGTGTGATCAGAAAATGCATGGATCTTGGAATCCAGTTCACACTTACTGCGCACAAGTCGACAACGCAGTGGGATCGCACGTTTGCAAAGCAGGGGCTTGATTGGAAGGACTGGGAATATTCAAAATCTGATTTGGAGAAGGCCTCCAAGTCTGGACAAGGGTTGCCACAGTCACAGATTGCCAGATTTTACTGGGAGCCCTCATGGTCTGAGGGGACTTTGAAACTTCCAATTATAGTGAAGCGGACTTGGATGAATTATTCCCAGTTGAGGGATAGGGAGAAGAAATACGGGCAAAAGAATTTCTTTGAGCTTGATACGGTGAAGGAAGAGGGAGACTGGGAATACTACGCGGTCGTCACCAATTTGGATCTAACAAAATGGTCACTGCAGGATGTGTTTGAGCACCACAGAAAGCGTGGCAACTGCGAGAATTTTATCGAAGAGGGAAAATATAATTTCAATCTCAAGGGTTTTCCTTGTGGCGCACTTTTGCTGAACCAGACTTGGGCATGTTTTGCGCAGGTAGCACACAATCTCATCCGCTGGATGGCGATTTTGGATAATCCGGATCGTCCTAATTTTGCTAAGAAGATTCGAGATGATTTTTTATTTATTCCAGGAAAATTAGCCAACGGGGCACGAACCATTGTGCTTCGAGTGAATCAATCAACAAAGGAGGTCTTACGGAAAATAGAGGGTTGGCGGTTCCCGGGATTTGATGCCGCTCGAATCTTTTTCACAGCGTGATGTGGAAAACCACTCGAGTTCTCGGACAACCAAATAGTTTGAACAACGTATTGTTGGGAAGACTTGAAAAGTTGGAGGAGGATTTGAACCTCGAAATAACCATTTTATTTACACTCCGACGGAGTTTGATGAACTCCATTATCAAAAACATCCAAGAGCCCAGACTGTGAGCTCGCTCCGGCTCTACCACTCACAAGAAATGCGAAAGGTGCATCGTCTTTTAGGCATGACGAAGCCTCCTATCTGCCGCCGGCAGACATGGATCCAAATACTTTTGTTTTTTTGAATTTTGAAAAACCAAAACAGCACGATTGATGCGCCTTATCCGCGAATCTGGGTGTTCAAAGAGGAAGTGATACAGATTTTAGGCAGAGCAATGCCTTCCACTCACCGCCGGTGAGCACGAATTTTCTGATTTTTTTAATTTTCAAGATCGAAAAGTTTACCACAGAGCTAAATTCAGATTTGGGCATAAAGCATCGAGTCGCAAAACGGGAAGACGGTACCTTAGATGGTCGGGGAGACAGGATTCGAACCTGCGACCCTCTGGTCCCAAACCAGATGCGCTACCAAACTGCGCTACTCCCCGACAGGAGAAAGAGATTGAGAA
>JAYTZS010000037.1:0-6398 GCA_043741885.1 Bdellovibrio sp.
TTAACACAGGTCGAATTGATCACCTTTACGTCGATCCGCATATGGAATCGAATTTTCATTTGCACTACGGTGATTTGACCGATTCGACCTGTGTTAAAAGAAGACGATCTTCTTTTAACTCCGTGCACTTCGTATCCTTTTTCGATTAGAAAATCTGCAAGGTAGGCACCGTCTTGGCCTGTGATTCCTGTGATGAGGGCTTTTTTCATTCTTCGACTTCCCATAGAGGTTGACAGAGGGGTATCATTTATCGAATTTTGACTGTTTTGCAATGATTTAACAGAAAGTCAGTAGATGATTGTTTCGAAAATCCTGGGTGGATTTGGGAATCAGCTTTTCCAGTTTGCGCTTGGCTATGAACTTTCGCAGAAAAACAAAGACTCTCTCTTGCTAGACGTGTCATCTTTTAAATCTTATCAGCTTCGGCGGTTTGAGCTTCTGCGTTTTCAGCTTCCCTGCGAGATGGCAGCTGTCAAAATCAAACCACTGACGTCCTCCAAATCCCTTGTCTACGCTTGGCCCCCTCGGTTGTCAGTCGTTCAGAAAGTCGTTGAAAAGGGGCTCTCTTTTCAGCCAGATTTTTTGCAACTCAAAGGTTCTATTTTCCTTGAAGGCCATTTTCAATGCGAAAAATATTTTTCCGAGCACAAGCAGGCGCTTCAAAGTTTTTTTATCTCAGAAAAAGCATTGGCGCCTGGCAGTCTTGTTCAGCCATGGCTTTCAGAGATCCATCATTCTGAGAGCTGTGCGATCCACATTCGTCGTGGGGACTATGTGAACAATCCAGAAACCAAGAAAGTTCATTTCGTCTGCGATCTCAATTATTTTGAAAAAGCCATTCGAGAGATGAAATCAAAACATCCGTTGGTCAAATTTTTTTGTTTCACCGACGATGTCAGTTGGGTTGAAAAAAATTTGCGTTCCACCCCGGATTTGAAAGTCGTCAATGTCCAGAATGGTGATTTCTATTCTGACTTCTTTCTCATGAATCAGTGCAAGCATTCCATCATTTGCAATTCCACATTTAGCTGGTGGTCAACTTGGTTGAGATCCAACGAAGGCTCAGTGATTGCACCCAACCGTTGGTTCAATCTTCCAGAATACAACAACATCGAGATTGTGCCTGCGCGCTGGCGACAGATCGAGCCATGACTCCCAAAGTCTCGGTGCTTTTACCTTGCTGGAATTCTGAACATTATCTTCAAGCCGCGCTGGAGAGTCTTTCTTCGCAGACTTTTTCAGACTTCGAAATTATCGCTATTGAGGATCATTCAAGCGACAGCACCCTGGCTATTCTAGAAAGCTTCGCTAAAAAGGATTCCAGATTGAAAGTTTTGACGAATCCAGCGAAAGGTGTTTCTTCAGCTCTGAATTTTGGCTTGAAGCATTGCCAAGGTCAGTACGTGGCTCGCATGGATTCGGACGACATTTGTTCTCCAGATCGACTCCTTCGCCAAGTTGAATTTTTGGATCAAAATCCAAATGTTTTTCTTGTAGGCACTTGGTTTGAAATTTTCAATGACCAAGGAATCGCCTCGATCAATCGACCCTCGCAAAACCCTTTGGTGATTGCCTATAAATATTCTTTCCAATCTGAAATGGGCCATCCAACTGTTATGTTTCGAAATGGATCAGGCTTGCCTCAGACTTTTCAATATCCGGAAAGAATTGCCGAAGATTTTTTCTTATTTTCCAAATTGTCTCCGAAAGTTCGCTTTCAAAATATACCGAATGTTCTTTTAAAATACCGAATGCATTTAAAGAACAAATCTGAGGTGGAAAAAGAAACGATGCTGAAGGCTTTAAAAGAATTTAGCGGTGAATACTTTTTGAATCTTGGTTTGGACTCAAAAAACTCTTCTGACTGGATGAACTTCCATCATCTAAAAAAAGTCCCGCTTGGAAGCCTGCCTCCCATTTGGAAATTGTATTGGAATTTATCGTTTAAAATATTTGCCAATCTGAACGGCTCTACCGCTGAAAAAATGGCCTACTGGAGACTGACCGGCTTGGATTTTGGATCAAAATTCTTAAAGCAGTTTTACCGAAGACTGTTCGACAAATCCTAAGACTTTGAGCCGATTGACTGCTCTCTATTTTCGATCTCTGTTTTCTGGAAGATCATAAGAGGCCGAGAAGATCTGCCTATAAACATGGATCATGTCTCTGATCGTCGCTTTGATATTTTTGAAGGACGTGGAATTTCCCTGTCCAAATTCTCTCGGAAAGGTCTGTATACCCATTTCCCCAATTCGATAACCCTTCAGGTCGCTTTTAATCGTTAGCTCGGCGCCAATAAAAGGCGAATTGGAACTTAACTCCAAATGCTCGGCTAGACTTTTCCGAATCCCTCGCAAACCCGTGCTGATGTCCCTATAGCGTATATCAAAAAGAAGTCGAAGAATGCGATTGTACGTGTTTGAAATAAACTGTCGCTTCGACGAATAAAGTTTCTTGTAGCGAAATGTGATCACCAGGTCATAAAAATCTCGGATTTTGTGCATGCGAAGAAACTCATAGACATCATATTCATCATCACCATCGGTGAAGTAAATCCATTCCCCGCGGGCTTCACTGAGACCCCTTCGAATCGCAGCCCCATATCCCAAATTGATTTCATGATGAATCACTCGGATTCGCGGATCTTTTTTTGCTAACTCATCGGCGATCACTCCGGCTCGGTCCGGAGTTCCATCATCAATGATGAGAATTTCCCAATTCTCTGTGAGCTGAGAAAGGACCTTGACCGATTTCGTCGTCACCTGCTCGACGGTTCTTTCGTCTTTGTAGACTGGAAAAAAAAGTGAAATTTCAATCAGAGTGGACATAGGTCTCATTTCAAAAACGCAGTTTTTTGTAGATATGCCACGGGAGAATTCTTAATACAAAAAGAATCACACTCCAAAACTTTGGCACAACTGCCAATCCATAATCTTTATCCCGGTTCTTAAATATAAACTGAGCTATCTCCTCGCGTTGAGAAATTGGAAATAGAAGCTTTTTTCCTCTGGTAAATCCAGAATCCATATACCCCAGCCGGATGACCTGAATCTGAACGGCCATCCTGCTTTGAAAAACATAATGCCGAAGGGACTTTGCATAATTTTCTAATGCCATTTTTGCTGCACTGTAGGTGTTGTTTTGGCTCCGAGGAACCAGTGCCGCGATACTGGAAACGACCAGAATCGATCGGCATTTGTTCAGCTTCTGATTGGCTAGCAATTCGTTCATCAGCATTGAAATGGACTGAAAATTGAGCCGCAAACAGTTTTGAAAAGCCAGTTCAGTCGGAATTTTTTCATCCCCTGAAAAACTGCCACCAGCCGTTAAAAAGGAATATTGGATGGAACCTAAATCCTCGTTCACTGTTTTTATGAAGTTGCCGAAATGGACCTTAGGATCGAGCAAATCCAAGTCGTAATAAATAACCTGCGCCCCATGCTCAGCCCGCAGGGATGCGCTGAGCGCCTGAAGGTCCTCTGAATCTCTAGAGACGAGGGCTAGCGAAAATCCTTTTTCCGCAAAAAGGGTGGCAATGGCTTTTCCAAGTCCAGACGATGCGCCCACGATCAGTGCAGTTGGCTTGATCACAATTGCAACCTTGCTTTTAAGGCCGAGTGGATTCGACCTTCGGGATCAAAGTTCTTGATTCCATTTTGGAATCTTTCGAATTCTGGGTAAGTCGACCGGATCACTGCCGCCGACAAGCGACTGTCCTTTGCGATATTCGGCAAACAGTTGTGCTCGATACAAATTGCATCCACCTGCTTAAACAGCTCTAAGGTTTGTAAAGAATTCGGAGCATTCAATGCCAAACATATTCCATCTTTCCTAAAATTCAAATTCGTCTGTCGACCTCGAAAAATTTTCAGCGATCCCAAAGAAATTTTGACTTGGCTTTGGGCAATGGACTTGGCCAACTTCTGAATCACAGGCCGCAGCTGATCGTGCGGAATGATGATTTGAGATTCCAATAAGCCCGCCAAACCAAAAAGTCTGTGGTAGATTTCCTTTCCATTGATTGGAAAAGCTCCTGCCAAAATTCCCATGCGAACTTGAGCTGGTGAAATGCGTTCTTTCAGTGCATACACCCGACTGATCTGGCTTTGTAAAGTTCGAGAAAGCAACTGGTCGAGTAGGCCCTTTCGCGGAGCCATTGCTAATACATGAAACTCAGAAATGTCCTTTGCAGGCTCAGACTCAAATTTTTCACAATAAACATAGCCCTTCCCGAAATGGTCCCCTTTGCAATTTAAGTTATTCCAAGAATAAACATGATCATAGTGATCTTTTTCTGTCAGCATGATCTCGATCGATTCAAACAGGTTTGCCGTCGGAATGGCCCTTTTCAAAAGAGATTTCCCTGCAAGCTGTTTGCATTGAATCGAAACGGTCAAAATGTGACCGGTCAAGCCAAACCCTCCACAAACAAATTCAAACAAGGGCGACTCTTTCGAAAGCTTTTTTTTGCCTTGGGTCGGATGAAAAATTTCAAGCTCTCGAACGCAATCTTCAAAAAGCCCGCTATGGTACTGACTTTTCCCGTGCACGTTGGCCGCCACGCAGCCACCGACGGTGATACTGGGATGGCCAGGCATGACAGGCAACCACCATCCCCGCTTCGACAAAAATTTCAATAATTTTCCAATCGAAATTCCACTTTCAACTTTGACGACTCCTGAGCTGGAATCAAATTCTAGGATTCGGTTGAATTGTAAACTGACAATCGAGCGAACGTTTTCCCCAGCACTGGCCAGGGGATAACTGACCCCGGCACCTCTCGATACAAATTTCTTTCCCGAAGCCGAATCCAACATGGCTGCATAAAGCTCTCGGTACTTTTCGGTTTCAAAAAGCTCTCCGGAGACTGAAAATGTAGAGTCAAAAGAGTAAATCGTTTGATTTTCGTTCATCTCCATGAATACTACCGTAAAGGTTAAAAAGATGAACCAAAAAAGAGAAGCTTACACGCAGACCAGATACAATTTGGATTCCAAAAGGTCACTGGTATGGCAAGTTTTTGCTCCTTTCCTACAAAAAAAATTCAAGATCAGAAACAGTGTCTTGGACATTGGCTGTGGTTTTGGAGATTTTATTAACAACATCACGGCCAATCAGAAATCAGCACTGGATGCCAATTCAGAGATGGCTCGCTTTGTCGAATCGTCCGTTGATTTTAAAACAGGCCTGACCACAGATTTGAAATCATTGTTCAAAGAAAAATCTTTTGATTTTATTTTCAGTAGCAATTTATTGGAGCATCTTGAGCGAGATCAAATCACCGATTTCTTCAATGACACTCGCCGATTGCTCAAAGACGACGGCACTTTACTGATTTTTATGCCCAATTATAGACTCTGCAGCCGAGAGTATTTTGATGATTACACTCACCTCACGCCGATTTCAGATCGCTCCATTCAAGATTGGCTTAAATCCTGTGGATACAAAGTTGAGTTTATCCATGCGGGCTTCATGCCTTTCTCAGTCAAGGATTCTCGATTGCCGATGACAGCCTGGCTGATCAAATTCTGGCTGTGGTCGCCTTGGAAACCTGGCGGAAAACAGATGCTCGTCTCAGCGACAAAGATGCTCTGAAAGATGGCACCCATCTCGGCAAATTCATCAGAAAAACACCGCAATCTTTGCCTGAAGATCCTCGTTTTTTTTGGAATTGTGAATATTTTTTTCATCAACTTCTACTCTGTGAACATTCCTTATTGGGATGAATGGGAGTTTTTCAATCCAGGAGCTGCTGAAACCTTCTTAAATTGGAATTATTTATTTGTTCCACACGGTGAGCATTTTATTTTTCCGACAAGATTAATCGTCGTCACATTATTCAAACTTGGACTTTTAAACTTCCGATTTTTGATTTTTATCAATCAAATTTTTTGGTTTGGCTTTTTGATCACTCTCTATCGAGCTCTCCAAAAACTAGATCTCCTCGATCAATGGGTGCAATTGTCTTTTATCTTTTTCCTGACAACTTTAAATTTTGAAAATCAAACCTGGGGATTTCAATCGTGCTTTCCCATCTTCCTTTTGATCACAGCTGTTTCCATCAAATTAGCGCTCAGTAAGAAAATCAATCTTCAAACCATTCTCATCTTGTCGGCTCTACTGATGATCAATACGTTCACTCTGTCTGCAGGCGTGGTTGCCGGTTTGGCGATCCTTGTGAGCTTAGCTGCCAATTTGACACTTTCAACGAATGCTTTGTTCAATAAACTGAGGCTTTTTGCGCTTCCTGCTGTCTGTTGGCTTCTCAGCGCGATTTATTTCTTCAAAATGATTTTGGCCTCAAGCGAATTCCCCATTCAGCGAACGGCTCCCTGGAATTTGCAATTCTGGAAATATTTTCTTTCAATTCTGGCACTTGGACTGGGCTCTGAAGAGAT
>JAYTZS010000038.1:0-6395 GCA_043741885.1 Bdellovibrio sp.
GAACTTCACGATCACTTCTTACAAAGGAACATACTTCAATCCTCAAACGCTTCTGCAAACTGACAACATTCAGGCTGCGGTGATTCCAGTCAACCAGTACACGATGGACAAATTCAAAGAGCATCGGTCACCAAATGCAGCAGGCATAGTGGGTGTTACCATGGATGTGACTTACCTTGTAGAAGCCACTCCAAGCCACGCTGTGCAGGTAGAGCCAAGTACCAAGACACAAAGGTATCATTTCGATCTGGAGTTGGACAAAAATAACAACGTGATTGGTGGCGAGTGGTATCAGCACGTGCATCCAGATTTTATCTGGACCTTTGCTCCCGATGCTCAGGCATTGGCACCAGGAGATTACGACATCAAAGCAGATGATTGGAACGTCAGTGGTCCGGTCCCAGCTGGTTGGAAAGAAGCTTCGCAGAGGTCTTCAGCGGTGGGAATTCCACTTTACTCTGTGATTAAAAAAATTGTCGAAGCAGCGCCGGGTGCGCCGACCAGTGAGCGCTCAGGTGCACCGACCAATAGCGCATCTGGAACTCCTTAAGCTCAAGCATCAGAACGCCGCTCACTCCTCAAGGTCAGCGGCAGCCTCGCCTGTGTACGAAGCGATGACCGAGCAGAATTTCCCGTCCTTGCCACTCCAAGTATAATAAACACCAGGCACTTTGACACCTGGGTCCGAAGTGATTTTGATCATCTGGCGTTGCCCCGTTTTTGTCAGGACATCCCCGCACATTTCAGTTGCAGGATTGAATGGAGCAGACGAACCGAGATAGCGAAAGCTGGAGATTTTCACTCCAGACGCCATTGCGAATGAAGAAGTTAAAGAACAGGACAAGATCGAGATCATTAAAATATTTTTCATCAGAACCTCCTGTTATGAGTTAGGGAAACCCTACTCAGAGGAGCTTCCCTCTGTCATTACAATGGCGCTGCGTTAGGTAAGCTAAAGACTAAGACAGCTATACAAATGCAATACTAAACTACCGGGCTCGACCGCGGTTTCCAAGCGGTGGCGCTTTTCTCCTGCCATTACTGCTGGCGTGACAGCGCAAGCCCTAACCCTAACCCGGTGCCGCCAAAACGACGGGTCATTGATTCTGATTGGCAACCAAAGGCTCTCACTGTAACCGATCCAACTTGGGTAAACTTAATTGCTGGTACGGTTTGAACCGAAACATTTGCGATTGCAAAATTCTTACTTTGCATGAAGGTTTGAAGTGCGTTCCTAATGTCAGTTTAAGGTATTTTGGAACCTCCATTGAATCCTAGCGGGGGGGTCTTGCTCATGAGATCGGAAACCCCTTAGGCGTTATCCGTGGCCGTGCAGAGCTTGCCATGAATCAAGTCAAAGACAATGAGGCCGCATTCAAAAACCTTGAGGTTGTGATCGGGCAAATTGATCGGATTTCTGGATTGATTCAATCTCTTCTACGAGTCAGTTTACTGACATATCTCCTGATCTAGAAAGCCAATTGATACAACACTCTCAGTTCAGGTACGTACTGCCGCTCGATAGTGCCCTTTCCGTCGACTACTGTTGTCTGGTCCGGCTGTTCGACAAGCGAATAAGAACCAACTCCAGTTTCTACGGCGACCGGGGTGTTTAGTTCAAATAAGGCTTCAAATGTAAAACGAGACCACGGGCGATGGAAATATGTAAATGCAGCTGTGACCTCCTGAAACGGATCTCCTCCAGTGATCGGTGTTCCTTTGTAATTGAACTCATTCGAAGGATAAAGGGAGGCGTAACGAAGGGCGAATTCAAATGGCTTTACTGAAGCAGAGGCCATGATCCGTCCTCCAGTTAAGCCGATTTTTCCAAACTCGTTAGAAAATTCATCATGTGTCAGTTCTACTTCGACTGTTGCATCGGCAATGTTAACGGGAAAGCGGTTCTGTAAATCTGCGCTGACTTGTGCAACCTTGCTTCTGGTCAAGGGTGTCTTCGCGAGATAAGGATTCCAATTGGGGTTCAGCAGAAGCGAACGATCGGTAGGACGCACATTCAATACGGAGGAATGGCCGATACGGGTGTCTTCCATGTAGGCGAGGTTCAAGAAAGCAGAAAATGCTTTTTGTTCCGAGGCGAAAACGCCAGAATTTTTATAATTGTAAGGATCTTTTCCTGCGCTGTCATATCCGATACGAGTGACGAATAAAGGAATTCCCAATTTCTCTGGCAGGTACCTTTCTGGATTGTCTCGGCCACCGCCGGTAAACACTCCTAAGGTTCCCATGACTCCTTGGCGTTGGATCACTCCTGCGACGCCGACATCGCGACCTAGCAGGCTGCCTAGGTTATTGATCGACCGATCGGTAAAAAGCAATGCTCCGTCGTCGATCAAAGCCTCTCTTCCGAAGGGAACCTTGAATTGACCTACACGGATATAGCTCTGTTCACTCACTGGGATGTCAGCTCGAAAATCAAGCAGGCTGATGGACGAGTTCAAGTTTTTCACCGCTTCTTCACCTCCCATCGCCCACTCGACATAATATTTATAATCTTCCAGTGAGCCACTGCCGATGATACGTGCTTGCTTCAAAAACAGGTACATTCGGTCATTATCGTGTCCTGAATCCTCGGAAAGCCTTTCGCCAACGCCGAGCAGTTGAAACCGTCCGCCCAAGTTGAAGCTGGCATCCTCTTTTTTTATCAGTTCGATGGCTTGAACTTGCAAGGTGCAAATTGAAATCGCCGCGGTCATCAGAAACTTTGTTGTTCTATTCGTTTGCATTTTCAGTCCTTTGGTTTTTTGTTTGCGAGAAAGTCACATCAAAGCTCACGTCGATTTCATCCCTGGTCGTTAGTGCGCCCATCATCATTTTTGGTGGCTGAATGCCGAAATCCGACATCAGCAATCTTTGTTTTCCTTTGATCTTGATATTCGAACCTTCCATGGAAAGACTTGCTTTGAGCTGAATTGATTTTGTCACTCCGGCCACAGTCAAAACTCCGGTGGCAGTAACCAAGCCGATATTTTGGTCTGACAAATCGAATTCTAATAGTCGCATTTGAACGACCGGGTATCTTTCAGCCTTTAGATTCTCATGCATGTGTTGATCGAGAATTTTTTCACCAGAGCTTAAATTTTGAACGGGGAGAGACAAATGAACCTCAACCGGAATCCAAGCGAAACCTCCAGTAAATTTTCGATTAGCTTTTGCTTTCACATCAAGGCTAAAAGATTTAGCACTTGCAGAGAATTTTCTAACTGTCGAATCGCCATCAATCTTGATGCTGCTGTCAGGAAGAATTGTGATGACCACTTCGCTTGAAGAAATGGCGGGATCAACTGATTTTGATTTCGCCGGATTTGGTAAAAACAGAATAAAGCTGATCAGGACCGCCAAGAAAGTCGCACTGTGCCTGTTGGTCGCGTTTAGAGAAGACATTTGCACCTCAAATTCCCATCTGGGAGAGCTGATAATGAGTTCAATAAAGCAAGGGCAGTGCCGGCGGGTCAGTGGTCACAAATGAATAGGAATCGCTTTGTGAGTCGATTTGTCCCTTAATCAAAACCGATTGAGCGGCTGTGTCTCAGTTCAGTAGAATCGGATCCAATCCTTTTCCAAGCTCTCCCGATCTTCGGGATGGGCTATGGCAGTTAGAGCTCTCGCCCGCTCTCCTAAAGTTTTCCCATACAAATCGGCAGTGCCATATTCGGTAGTCACATAGTGAACATGCGCACGCGTTGTCACCACCCCAGCTCCGGGTTTTAGAATAGCGACAATTCTTGATAAGCCTTTTTTCGTGCGGCTAGTGATTGCAATGATAGGCTTCCCTTGAGGCGAAAGAGCAGCGCCCCTCATAAAGTCCATCTGTCCTCCAACTCCCGAGATAATGTGACTGCCAATTGAGTCGGCACAGATCTGTCCCGTGAGGTCAATTTCAACGGCTGAATTGATTGCAACAACTTTGGGATTTCGAGCAATGATCGACGGATTGTTCACGTAGGCAATGTCCAGAAGAGCGACGCTGGGGTTGTCATCAATGTAGTCGTAAAGAGCCTGGGTACCCATGACAAACCCCGAAACAGTTTTACCGGTATGGATTGCTTTTCTTGAATTATCAATCGCACCACATTTTAGCAACTCGAGCATTCCATCACTCCACATCTCTGTGTGCACGCCTAAATGCCGGTGTCCTTGTAAGGCCCGAAGGACAGAGTCAGGAATGTTGCCGATCCCAGCTTGCAGTGTCGATCCATCCTCAATAAGACTTGCGACATTTTTGCCAATGGCAATTTCTTCAGGTGTGAGAAATTTCGGAGGCGATTCAGGGAGAGCCTCATCGATTTCGATACTGTGATGTATTTGGCTAAGATGAATAAAACCGTCCCCATGCACTCTGGGCATCTTCCGATTGATCTGAGCAATGATAAGCTTGGAATTTTCAACAGCCGCTTTCGCGATATCAACGCTTGTTCCAAGTGAACAAAATCCTTGCCTGTCAGGTGGCGAGACATGAATCAGAGCAATATCCAGCGGCCTTTTGCGTGAGCGAAAAAGCGCGGGGATTTCGGATAGAAAGCAGGGGAGATAATCGACGTTTTGAAGATTCATTTTCTTTCGCATATTGGAACCAACAAAAAGATTGGCAACGCGAAAATTTTGCGCAAACTGAGGATCAGCGTAACGAGCGGGACCCATGGTATGCAGGTGGATCAATTCAATATCTTTGAGTCTGTTTGCTTGCTGAATCAATTCATCTATAAGTCGCAGCGGCGTGGCCGCTCCACCTTGAATAAAGATTCTTTGACCCGATTCTATTGAGTGAAAAAATGAATCCATTTTAATTCCGTTCGATTTTAAAATTAATTAATCCATAATTGCTCACTAGCCTCCGATTCTCAATCGCATAATTTGAGTCGGCATCTGCGGATTCGCGATTTCAATTTGATCGCCATTGTGCAGTCCCAGTTCATCAAAAGAGAAGCTCAAGATTTGGCCATAGGGAAAATAGGCCCGGCAAGGGTCCTGTGTACTGCGGACAAAGCTGATCCGATGCACCTCTCCTTGAATTTCAGTTTCGGCGTGAAACTGCTCTTTCCGGGTGCAACCTCCGCTGTAGACCTGAATTTGAATGCCAACGGAAGCCGTCATGTGACCCATAAGAGGTTCCAATTCAGGCCCCGCGAAAACCAAGGAAGGTAAAACTAGAAAGAGTAGCGGAAAAAGTAATTTAGACATAATAGCTCCTGTTCTCATTTTTGTTGCGGTTTTTTTTCCGATCTGCATATCGGGATCTCTGGCACATTCAAACGCATTGCCAGGGTTGATGGCAAAAACCTCTTGGTGCAGAAGGCTTTCTTGTATTTTGTAATGAGCTAGGCGTTCACAGAATTCGGAATCGCCGCGGTCCCGGTCCTCTTGAGCTCCAACATGCTGACGTCAACTGTAAATTCTCCGAGCAGCCTGAGATACCCAGACTGACGATACCCAGACTGACGATACCCAGACTGAAGAGGGCCAAACTTGTCCAGCGCAGTGGTAGCATTTTCATTTGGTCACTCGATTGTTAGAGATTTCTCAAGATAGGTTCCGTCACTGTTTATAAATTTTAGTTTGTGTTCCCCTGTTTTTAGGCGACCCAAGCGAATTTCTTTCGTAAACGGCACCAAGACCATCAAGCACATTCCTTGGCTGACCAAAGCTTTTGTTTGAATCTCATGATGAAGTGGATCCACATGTTTGACTTCAGTGCCCTTCCACCGATAGCAGCCATTGGGGAAAATGCCGTTGGCAACGACATAGGAATCTGTATCTGAGCTAAATCCGCCTGGAATAAAGACATCGTTTACACTGACCGTTACCTCGCGAACAGCTGGGACAATATCATCTGCCTTGGCCATTTGAATTGAAAAGTTAATAGCTAGAACAGAGCAGATCGAAACTAAATTGAACTGGGTGGTTGATTTCATGAACATCCTCCTCAGGATTGGTAGTTTATCGGTCATCCGTTGCCGACTGGAATCCACAAGAGCAAGGTGAGTGCCCGCTCCTAAGCGAAAGAGCAGCAAGTCATTGAGACATTTTGTCAATGTCGGGTTCGTTGAGTTGAGACAAGCTGTCACATCACCTTCATCAAACCCTCCTAGGACTGAATGGAGCTTGCACCTTTTGTGCATTTCTCTCCGATAATTTGAAAACCGCTTTCACTGAACCGAGGAAATATTTATGAAACCAACTCTAAAACATTATCTTTACCCCGTGATGGGTTTCGGGTTCATCGCCATCCTCTTTGTTGCTTGCTTCAAAGACAGTTCAACTACTGGCGGCTGGGATGCACCTTCGGCCCGCATTGCTTCAGACGATGTAGATATTGAAAAACTCCCAAGAGAGTCGTTGGCTCTAGTTCTTCCACCCGAAGTGCCTCCGGCGATCAC
>JAYTZS010000039.1:0-16818 GCA_043741885.1 Bdellovibrio sp.
GCTAAAGTCATGTTCGTGAAGAACCTGATAGTGGTCGATCACCGAACTCAGAAAGTTCATATAATTTTAAAATCGAAATCAGTGATAAATGCCGAATCAGAATTAAATATTGCAAGATTAAATTCGATTCTGGATGGCGTCGCGAGTGAAAGTCTTCGCGTTGAAGCAGCCGGTCGGACCGCCGAGATTGCGAAGATCGCAGTAGCAAAACAGTATTTCTCGCAACATCCTCTCTCCGCCAGCCTTGGTACCGCTCGTTATTTTGCTTCGGTTTTGAAACTGAAAAAACATATTTTGGACGGAGATATTTTTCAGGCTGTATTGTCGGAGCGTTTTGAAGCTGAGATTTCGTGTTCGGCCTTTTCTATTTTTGCACAATTGCGAAAAATAAATCCTGCCGCTTACAGCTTTTATTTTCCATTGGAAGAAGGCGCTTTTTTCGGCGCCTCTCCGGAGATGTTGATTCGAATCAAACAGCGACGTATTGAAACTCATCCCATTGCTGGTACGATACGGAGAGGGGCCACTCCCAAAGAGGATCTAGACAACGAAAATGAACTGCTTGGAAGTGTGAAAGAGTCGGCAGAGCATCTTATGCTGGTGGATTTAGCGCGCAATGATGTTGGTCGGGTGTCCCGGCCAGGAACTGTGTCGGTGAAAAAGTTTCGCCATGTGATGCGGCTTTCAAATGTGATGCATTTAATATCTCAAGTCGATGGGGACTTGGCTTCTCAGTATTCCGATTTTGAGGCTTTTTTAGCTTGCTTTCCCGCTGGTACATTGTCTGGAGCTCCTAAAATTCGCGCTATGGAAATTCTCTCGGAGTTGGAATTACAGCCGCGAGGTTTGTACGGTGGGGCAGTAGTCGCTTTCGATTTTCAAGGGGGGATGGATTCCTGCATTGGCATTCGTGCCATGGAAGTCATCAATCAATGCGCCATCCTTAGGGCCGGAGCTGGCGTTGTCGCAGATTCAACACCTGAAGGAGAGTATCAAGAAATCGAAGATAAGCTTGCGCCACTTCGGCAGGCTCTGTTTTTGGCGCAATCCGCAGTCACTGCTGAAGCCAAGCCGCCGCTTGGAATGTCGGGGAAGGTTTTTTTGAAAGGTCAGCCATGATTTTGCTGATCGATAACTATGATTCATTCACGTTCAATCTCTACCAATTAATTGCCCACTTAGGCTACGGCTGCAAAGTGGTGCGCAATGATGAATTGTCAGTTGGAGAGCTAGAGGGGTTGAAACCCTCGCATGTCATTGTATCCCCAGGCCCGGGGCGACCGGATAAGGCAGGTGTGACCGTCGAGTTAATTCGACATTTGCAGGGCCGCATTCCTATATTAGGAATTTGTTTAGGGCATCAAGCGATTGGTCAAGCCTTTGGTGGAAGGGTTGTTCACGCACCGTCACCTATGCACGGCCAAACATCAGTCATAACTCATCAGCATGGCGGACTTTTTTCTGGCATGCCGAGTTCGCTGACGGTGGCGCGCTACCATTCGCTGGTTGTGGACAAAGAAAGTTTGCCGAGTTGCCTAATGATAACCTCAGAAACTGCGGATGGGATTATTATGGGGCTTCGTCACCGCACGATGGCTATTGAGGGATTGCAATTTCATCCGGAATCGATTGCGACTCCGGAGGGACCTCGTCTGGTAGAAAATTTTTTAAAGCGAGTGGGACAATGAAAACTTTGGACATGAAGTGTATTTTAAAGACAGTGATGGCGTCAGGCAGCTTAACTGAAAACGAAGCTCAGCTCACGATGACAGGAATATTGAACGGGGAAACTTTTCCAGAGCAAGTGGGTGCTTTGCTTTCCGCTTTGCAATTTCGCGCTCCAACTGCAAATGAATTGGTTGGTTTCGTCAAAGCCATCCAATTGCAATCACCCACTTTTCTGTATGAAAATGCTGAAAATATTTTAGATGTTTGCGGCACCGGTGGCGACGGGCTCGGCACCTTCAACGTTTCCACCACTGTCGCTTTCGTTGTTGCGGCTACAGGGCAAGATGTAGCCAAACATGGAAATCGCGCCGTTTCCAGTCGCTGCGGCAGTTTTGATGTGCTTGAGGCCTTAGACATTCCTTTCGCCACAACCTTGGCAGAAGCCACGATGATGTTAGAAAAATTTAGCTTGAGCTTTCTCTATGCGCCGGCCTTCTATCCAGTTCTACAGAAGCTTGGTCCTGTACGGCGTAATCTCGGAGTCAAAACAATTTTCAATGCTTTAGGCCCTTTGCTCAATCCGCTGAAGGTTGGCCGCCAATTGATCGGTGTCTATGCAGAGTCTTTGTTATTTCCAATGGCCGAAGCTAGCAAAAAATTAGGCGCCAAAGAAGTTCTGATTGTCTGGGGAGAAGATGGTCTTGACGAATTTAGTATCGATGCCGGCACTCGAACCGTGCATTTTAAAAATGGCGATTTGGTAGCAAAAGTTTTTCAACCAATCGAGAGGGGTTCCGTTTCGCCCTTCGAAACAGGACTCCACAATAAGCTTGGAGACTTGGGTCATGTAGGATTTACTTCCATAGCAGGGGCTGAGCCAAAAGAAAATGCGAACTTGCTACTTGGTGTATTGAAGGGCACTTCTTCTTGTTATCGAGAAATTACTGTTTTGAATGCAGCGGCGGCCCTGATGGTAGGAGGCAAAGTGGGTGATCTCCGTGAGGGTCGAGAATTAGCAATAGAAATGATTGATTCGGGAAGAGCATTGGCGCTGTTAATAGGCATGCAATCGCTGAAAAATAAGAGGCTGGCATGAGACGACCTTCGATCTTAGAAAAAATTGAACGATCAACGAGATTGCGCTTAGAATCTCGTTATAAAGAATGTGATTTGGAAGCTCTTCGCAAGAGTCCGTTAGCTGCCAGAAAACCATTGAGCTTGGCTCAAGCATTGCGAGCTGAGGCTGTCACCGGGGCAATGGTGGCCGCACCACGAGTGATCGCGGAAATCAAAAGCTACAGTCCTTCTCAGAAGCAGTCTCCGGGAGAGAGAAACACTGATTTGGATCCTCTCGCCATTGCAAACAGTTACGTGAACGCTGGTGCCGCGGCTATTTCCGTCCTGACGGAACCTGAGTTTTTTGGCGGAGATATTGAAAATTTAAAACTTATTCGGCAACAGCATGCTTCGATTGTTCTTTTACAAAAAGACTTCATCATCGATGCCTATCAGATTGAAGAAGCTCGTAGTTATGGGGCGGACGCGATCTTGCTTATTTTATCCATGCTGAATCCGAATCAAGCGCACGAATTTAATCTTTACGCGCGGGCCTTAGGACTTTCTGTTCTGTGTGAAGTGCATGATGAATCTGAAATGGCCATGGCACTGGAAATGGGGATGGACGTCATTGGTGTGAACAACCGTAACTTACACACATTGGAAGTGTCCCTCGATGTTTCACGACGTCTAGCAAATATCATGACTGGCTCGACTGGCATTTTTGTTTCAGAAAGTGGCATTGAAACGCGAAAGCAAATAAATGACCTGCAAACTCTAGGTTACAATGGCTTTTTAATTGGAACGGCGTTGATGCGAACGGAATCGCCCGGGCAGGCTTTGTCTCAACTACTTCAACCTGTAGGTGGGAGAATGACTCCCACATGAAAACACATGTGAAGGTATGCGGTTTGACTCGCACTGAAGATGCCCGGTTGGCAATGAGCTATGGAGCTGAAGCTTTAGGGTTTATTTTTACTGAAAGCCCTCGCCAATTGACCATCTCTCAAGCAGCCGCACTTGTTTCTGAGCTTTATCAAACTGGTTCGATTGCCGGGAGCGTGATAAAGGTCGGAGTTTTCAAAAATCCGAGTTTAAAAACAGTTTTAGATACTACCCAGCAAGTCCATTTGTCAGCTGCCCAACTGCATGGCCAGGAAACCCCAGAATTTATCGCCGAGATAAAAAATCTGCGACCGGACCTGATGATCATAAAATCCATCGGAGTCTCAGATCAAGGGGTCGAGTGCGATCTTCAGTTGTATACCGATTGTGATTATCTCCTTTTTGACTCCTTAGCACCGCGAATCGGCGTCGAGCGTCCACTCTTAGCTTGGAAAAAATTGCAGGAGAAATTAAACTATTTAGATCCGGCACGGCCCTTTTTTGTAGCGGGGGGATTGAACTCTCATAATGTAGGACAGCTGATTCAAGAGCTGCATCCCTATGGAGTCGACGTTTCAAGTGGTATTGAAAGTCATCCGGGTTTGAAAGATAGAAATAAAATGAAATCGTTTTTCGAGAGCGTGAACCAACAAATCGAGGGAAGGAAAAATGAGTAGTCACAGCGGTCGATTTGGAAAATTTGGCGGCCGCTATGTGCCAGAAACATTGGTGCAACCCTTAATCGAACTCGAAGCCGCCTACGAACAAGCAAGGAATGAGGCCATATTTCAAACGGAATTTAGCTGCCATTTACGCGATTTTGTCGGGCGCGAAACGCCATTGTATCTAGCTGAACGCCTGAGCGCGGAGTTTGGTGTGAAAATCTATCTCAAAAGAGAAGACTTAAATCACACTGGCGCTCATAAAATCAACAATGCTCTAGGACAAATTCTTCTGGCTCGGCGAATGGGTAAAAAGCGCATCGTGGCCGAAACAGGAGCGGGACAGCACGGTGTTGCCACTGCCGCTGTTTGTGCCAAGTTTGGTTTAGAATGCGTCGTCTATATGGGACAAGACGATATCGTCCGACAGCAACCCAATGTTCGTCGCATGACTCTTTTGGGTGCACGAGTTGTTCCCGTAACAAACGGTTCGCGCACACTGAAGGACGCGGTATCTGAAGCAATGCGAGACTGGGTTACAAATATCAAAGACAGCCATTATCTTTTGGGCTCTGCTTTAGGTCCTCACCCTTATCCCATAATGGTGCGACATTTCCAGTCGGTGATCGGCACAGAAGCGCGGCAACAAATCCTTGAGCGAGAAGGACGGCTGCCGACAGAAATAATTGCCTGTGTCGGTGGAGGCAGTAACGCGATCGGATTGTTTCACGCTTTCAGAGATGACAAAGAAGTGGAAATGACGGGAGTGGAAGCGGGCGGAAACGGCCCAGAATTAGGAAATCATTCGGCTCGTTTTCAGGGTGGGACTCCTGGCGTCTTCCAAGGAACCTCGACCTATGTCCTGCAAGATACACATGGTCAAATTTCTTTAACTCACAGTGTATCGGCTGGATTAGACTATGCGGCAGTGGGCCCGGAGCACGCATTTTTATTTGAGTCTGGCCGAGTGAAATATGTATCGGCCTCGAATCAAGAAGCACTTCAAGCGTTCGAAAAACTATCTCGCCGAGAGGGGATTTTGCCAGCGCTGGAAAGTTCCCATGCTTTAGCCTATGCTTTTCGGCGAGCTTTAGAATTACCTGCAGGATCTTTGCTTTTAGTCAATTTGTCGGGACGAGGAGACAAAGATTTAGATATTGTCGAAGCTGCGAAAAAGCAGGAGAAAAAGCAGGAGAAAAAGCTGGAGAAAAAGCTGGAGAAAAAACAGGATTCGAATGTTTAAAAGTCAGTTGCCAGATTTTTCGACCGAGCTGATTCCGTTTGTGATGGCAGGTTACCCCACTTTGGAAGCCTCCGAGATTTTTATCGAAATATTGATTGCAAACGGAGTGGATATTCTAGAGGTCGGAGTTCCTTTTTCGGATCCGATGGCTGACGGGCCAGTGATTCAGATGGCCTCCGAAAAAGCTTTGCATCAAGGAACGACACTCAAAAAAGTTCTTTCGCTGTGCCAGAAAATCACGCGAAAATATCCCACTGTTCGCTTGATCATTTTCAGTTATCTGAACCCGCTCTTGGCTTACGGTTTAGAAACATATGTTAAAGAAGCAGCTCAATCTGGCATAGCTGCGACTTTAACTGTAGATCTACCGCCCGAAGAAGCGAAAGAGTACTTACTTTTGCACAGCCGTTATAAGTTGCTGACGGTTTTTTTAGCTTCGCCAATGACTTCGGTTGCGCGCCTGCCGCTGATCAATCAATCCTCTTCTGGTTTTGTTTATTATGTTTCCCGAGCCGGAGTTACTGGAGAGCAAGCCTATCTGTCTTCGACATTGATCTCAGAAATTAAAAGTCTGCGAAACATGATCACCCAGCCGATCGCGGTCGGCTTTGGAATATCCCAGGTGAGCCAGGTCAGTGAACTCAAAGGGAAGTGCGAAGCTGTAGTCATAGGAAGTGCCTTGATTCGCCTAATTTCCGAAAGTAATTCTGTGATTGAGGCGCAGAGGCAGCTAGGGGATTTCACAAAACTATGTTTGAATGCTTTAAAGCATTCCGGCTGATTTTTGTATTATAAGGAGATCTATTTTGGACCAGTCCAGCGCCGAAAAAAAATATTTATCTCAATTAAAAAAAATACGGCGGTCAATTGATCAAGCTGATCGACTGTTGCTATCAGCATTAGCACAACGAACCAGCGCCGTCACTCGTTTGGCCCGCTTGAAGTTTATTAACCGAACGCCCATTCAACAAAAAAGTCGTTGGAAGCAGTTGATAGTCGATCGGTTGGGGCAGGCTAAGATTCTCGGCGTTGACAGGCAGTTGACCGAAAAAATTTTTAATGAAATTCAACGAGAGTCCATCCGTCGTCAGAAAGCTTTGATGGGCCTTTGGACTAAAAAAAACAAGACTTAGACAGTCAGCAATGAAGGAAGAAAAAAATGAGTGGACAAAGTTTATGGACCCCAACCAGCTGGCGAGAAAAAAAAGCGGCTCAGTTGCCCAAGTACCCGGATCTAAATAAGTTGAAAGAGGTCGAAGCCAAATTAGCAAATTATCCACCGCTGGTTTTTGCCGGAGAAGCTCGGCGATTGAAAAATCATATGGCGAATGTAGCTGAAGGCAAATCCTTCTTGTTGCACGGAGGAGACTGCGCTGAGAGTTTCAACGAATTTCGCGCCAACACGATTCGTGATAATTACCGCATTCTTTTGCAAATGGCGGTTGTGCTGACATTCGGCATTGGAAAACCCGTGGTTAAAATAGGTCGCGTGGCAGGCCAGTTTGCTAAACCACGAAGCAATGATCTAGAAGAGCGACAAGGGATTTCGCTGCCCAGTTATCGTGGTGATATCATCAACGGGTTTGAATTTGAAGAGCAGGTTCGAACACCCAATCCGGAGCGTATGGAACGCGCTTATGTCCAATCAGCGGCGACACTGAATTTGTTGCGCGCATTTTCTCAGGGAGGTTTCGCTGACCTTCATCAAGTGCATGCCTGGAATTTGGATTTTGTGCGCAAGGCGCGAAGTGAACAAAATGAGCATTATGAGGGAGTGGCCAAACGACTGGAAGAAACACTGTCCTTCATGCAGGCCATCGGCATTTCGAATGTCAACACGCCGCAAATTTATGAAGTGGAATTTTACACTTCGCATGAGGCTCTCTTGCTTTATTATGAACAGGCGCTGACCCGTCGAGACAGCACGACCGCACGGCCCGGCGATGGCTACGAAGGAGATTGGTACGATTGCTCGGCACATTTGCTTTGGATCGGAGATCGCACTCGGCAGCTCGACGGCGCGCATATTGAGTTTTTACGTGGAGTAAAAAACCCAGTCGCATTGAAATGCGGACCGTCGTTAAAACCTGACGAGTTGATCCAATTGATTGACGTCTTAAATCCGGAAAATCAACCAGGTCGACTGACTTTGATCTCACGCATGGGTCATGAAAAGATAGAACAGTTTCTACCACCATTGATTAAAAAAGTGCGCAGCGAAGGTCGTAAAGTGGGATGGTGCTGTGATCCTATGCACGGCAATACGATCTCAACCTCGAATGGCTTCAAAACCAGACCATTTGAAAACATTCTATCTGAGACTCGCCAATTTTTTGAAATTCACAAATCCCAAGGAACTGTGGCAGGTGGAGTGCATTTCGAATTGACCGGTAAAGATGTGGTGGAATGCATCGGCGGGGATCAAAAAATTCTCGAAGAGCATTTGGCTGGTGGCCTCTACGAAACGCTTTGCGATCCTCGGCTGAACGCACATCAGGCTTTGGAATTAGCCTTTAATTTGTTTAAATAAATTTCAGTGTGGAATTATTCAGGGAGACTTATCGTGACCGAACCCAAAGACAAGCCTAGAGCTAAAGACAAAGCCGATAGCGAAGCGTCAGCGACCAACCACTCAGCCTCGAGACGTCGAGTGGCCCCGGTCACCAAACTGAAAGGCAAGCCGGTAATTCCGGGAGATAAATCTATTTCCCATCGAGGATTGATTTTTGGAGCACTGGCAACGGGGACGACCGAGATCCATCACCTTTTAGAAAGTGGCGATGTGCAGTCGACGGCTGCTTGCCTAAAGCAAATGGGAGTTGAAATTCGCAAAGAAAGACATCTCACCATGGTAACAGGAGTAGGAGTCCGCGGTTTGCGATCGCCAGTTGCAATTTTAGACTGTGGCAACTCAGGGACGACCATTCGATTGTTGATGGGGTTATTATCAGGAATCGAGGGTATGAAAGCCACTCTCACGGGAGACCAATCTTTAGTTAAACGGCCCATGAAGCGAGTGGCGGCGCCGTTGCGAGAAATGGGAGCTGAGATTGAATTAACCAATAAAGACTATGCGCCCTTTACGTTGATCGGAAAGCGATTGAAAGCGATCAACTATGATCTGAAAATTGCCAGCGCTCAAATAAAGACGGCAGTTATCTTAGCTGGCTTATGTGCTGACGGAGAGACGGTTATTCGAGGTGAAATTCACAGTCGTGATCACACCGAACGCTTGCTCGGCCACTTTGGTGTCAACATTGAATCGACCGCCGACGAAGTCCGCATTCAGGGCGGGCAATTCTTGAAAGCCAATGTACTCAATGTGCCCGGAGATCCCTCAACTGCTGCTTTTTGGATGGCGGCAGCCTGTGTGATTCCAGGTTCTGAAATCGAGCTACATAATATTTCATTGAATCCGAGTCGGATTGGCTTCATCAAAGTTCTCGAGCGCATGGGAGCTCAGATCCAAACTGAAATCACACAGACGAAGCCTGAGCCGATCGGAACTATCCGAGTGAGTTATTCTCAACTGCGCGGGACACATGTGCTTCCTGAAGAAATTCCAGCTCTGATCGACGAGCTTCCGATGCTGGCGGTGTTAGCAACTCAAGCCGAAGGCACGACCCATGTCAGCGGGGCTGAGGAACTGCGAGTGAAAGAAACTGATCGCATTGAAGCTGTGGCCACCAATTTGCGCGCCATGGGTGCAGCGATCGAGACAACTCCTGACGGATATATTATCAACGGAAAACAACAGCTCAACGGCGCCGAGATAAACAGTTATCACGATCATCGCATCGCCATGGCGTTCAGTATTGGTGCTTTGGTAGCGCGCGGAGAAAGTTTTATCAATGGAGCAGAGTGCGTGGCGATTTCTTATCCTGATTTTTTTGATACTTTACAGGAGCTCACGCGGTGAAACACCAGGCGGCCGTCATTGGTAGCCCGGTGATGCATTCCCTTTCTCCGAAAATTTTTCAATTTCTGTTCAAGAAAACGGGACGGACTGAAATCCATTACGACGCCCATGAAGTCACGCCAGAACATTTAGAGCAGTTCCTACAAATTTTGAAGTCACAGACCGGATGGCTGGGGGTTAACGTCACCCTTCCTCACAAAGAAAAAATATTGCCACTTGTGGACCAAGTCTCGTCAGCGGTCAAAGCCATCGGCGCGGCAAATGTGATTGAAGTAAAAGGGCAGCAACTGATCGCTCATAACACGGATTTGGTGGGGATCAGTCAGACATTGCATCGAGCTAAAGTCGACACAACCGGCAAAAGCGTTCTTATTTTAGGAGCTGGAGGCGCAGCTCGAGCCGCCGCCTATGCCTGTGCAAGTGGTGGAGCTGGAAAGATTTGTGTGTTGAATCGGACGCTTGCTCGCGCTGACAGTTTGATCAATGATTTTCGTCTTCTTTTTGCAAGCACTGAGTGGCAATCGGCAGCTGCCATAGAAGACGTTGTTTTCAGCAGCGGAGATCTAATTATTCAGTCCACTCCTGTTGGTATGACTGGTTATTCGGCTGCGACCGATTTTTATGGTGAGTTATTTAAAAACGTGGCGCCGCGAACAGTAGCGTTCGAACTTATCTATCGTCCTCAAGAGACTGCTTTCATAAAAAAAGCGCAGGCTCACGGAGCGCAAATAGTTTTAGGTTTGGACATGTTGATTGGACAGGCCTTAGCAACCTGGGAAATATGGCTAGGCCCATTGGTAGACAAAGAAAGTCTGTGGACTGGGTTGTCTGAATTCCTAAAGCTGCAGTTGAAGGCAGAGCTGTGAAATTTTCATTTATTTTTCTATGCGGCTTCATGGGAGTTGGTAAAACTACAGTTGGCGCAAGATTGGCGCGATTAAATGGATGGAAATTTATCGATACTGATCATTTAGTTAGTCTGAACACTGGCAAATCCATTGCCGAAATTTTTAACACACTTGGTGAAGAGTCATTTCGTCTTTATGAAAAGCAAGCTCTGCTTGGCCTCATAGAGAAATCAAGTCATCCAGAAACGATAACGGTGGTGGCTCTTGGTGGCGGGATTCTATCGAATTTGCAAAATCTTGAACTGATTCAAAAGTCAGGATTGTTAATTTACTTGGCAGCCAGCGCTGAAACTATGCAAAAGAGGCTAAGCGCCACCGGAGGAAAACGACCTTTGCTGGCTGGCCTCCGGGAGGACCAGCGAAGTGAGAAAATTCAAGAATTAATAAAACAAAGAAATGATCAGTATAACAAGGCCCAACACTGCATTTTGACGGATAAAAAGACAGCAACTGAGACCGTAAACGAACTCAACACTCTTTTGCATGGACTCTGGCAGAAACATTAACGAAAATGCAAATATGAAACGCAAAGACGATTCAAAAAGTAAAATGAAAGAAAAATCGAAAAGGAAATCGAAAAGGACAGTCACGGGAGTGGCCAACGTGAAAGTTTCCTTGGGCACACATTCCTATGATGTCAAAATCGGCGGGGGAATAGTCGACAACTTAGGAGCTTATCTAAAATCCTTTCCCGAAAAGAAAGCTTTCTTAGTTTCTGATGAGCAGCTGACTGATCACCGAGCGCGAGTCCTAGGCATCTTAAAAAATGCCGGTTGGCAGGTTCATGAGTTAGCAGTCAAAGCGGGCGAGCCTCTGAAAGATATTGAAAGCGTATTTTCAATTTATGGATCGATGTTGCGCGCTCGTATAGATCGGCATTCCACATTGATTGCTCTCGGCGGCGGCTCGGTTGGAGATGCGGCCGGATTTGTGGCCTCAACCTATATGCGCGGATTGCGCTGGATCGGACTCCCGACCACACTATTAGGGCAAGTTGACAGTGCGATTGGTGGAAAAACAGCTATCAATCACCCTGAAGGAAAAAATCTAATCGGCACGTTTCATCAACCACAATTGGTGGTTTGTGAAACTCATTTTTTAAAAACATTATCACAACGAGAAATCATTTCAGGAATGGGTGAAGTGATTAAATACGGGCTTACTTTTGATCGAAAACTGTGGTCAGAGCTGCCCGGTTCATGGGCGAAGATATTGGATTTAGATGATGCAACGCTAACAAAGCTCATCAAAAGTTCGGTGAAATGGAAAGCACGTTCCGTCGCTAAAGATGAATTTGATTTAAGAGGTGTGCGTGAAGTTTTAAATTTTGGTCACACATTTGGACATGCTTTGGAAAAAGTAACTAATTACCAGCGGTTTCAGCACGGAGAAGCGGTGATTTGGGGTCAGCGCTTTGCGGCAGCTTTGTCACTGCGAAAAAAAAAGATCACTCTCTCGACATGGAAAGAAATCGATTCCTTTTTGCAGTTCGTTCCGGTTCCGGCATTGCCTGCTGACATCGCTTTTGAAGCCTATGCGTCGGCGATGCTGAAAGATAAAAAGATGGCCCGGGGGAAAATCAGGTTTGTTTTGCTTTCTAAAATCGGCGCCAGTGTTTTAGAAAATGATATTTCCGAAAAAGATCTGAAAGCCGCTTTCAAGATGATAGGGGGGCTTGGTGCCAAGTAAAGCGCCGACCGTAAAGACCCGCATTCTAGTTATTCATGGCCCAAACCTAAATTTGCTTGGGGAGCGCGAGCCAGAAATTTACGGCTCAATGACCTTGACTCAGCTCAACGAGAAAGTAAAAAAACACGCGCTGGATAACAACTGCCTGGCGCGATTTTTCCAATCGAACTCAGAGGGGGAACTGATTGATCGCATTCACAAAGAACGGTCCTGGGCAGACGTCATAGTGATCAATGCGGGAGCCTATACCCACTACTCTTATGCGCTCCGAGATGCACTGTCCGCAGTATCAATGCCAGTATATGAAGTTCATTTAAGTGACATTCACAGCCGCGAGCCTTTTCGTAAACTCTCTGTCATCAAAGATGTTTGCCGAGCGCAGATCAGTGGGCATGGCTGGAAGTCCTACACTCTAGCTATTGATGCTTTTTTAAAAACTAAGGGGTGATTCATGTCCGGAAATTCTTGGGGTCAATTGTTTCGAGTCACCACGTTCGGCGAATCGCATGGCCCTTTGATTGGCGCTGTGATCGATGGTTGCCCAGCGGGATTAAACATAGATTTGGATTTCATTCATATACAGATGGCCAAGCGAAAGCCGGGGCAATCTAAATTGACAACTCAGCGTAAAGAGTCTGATCAAGTACGAATCGTTTCTGGATTGTTTGAAGGCATCACCACGGGCACTCCCCTTACAGGACTGATCGAAAATGAAGACAATCGCTCCAAAGATTACAATCATATTCAAGATCGCTACAGGCCATCGCATGCAGATTTTACCTATCAGGTAAAGTATGGGCACCGAGATCATCGAGGCGGAGGGCGCGCCAGTGCTCGCGAAACGGCGGCTCGAGTGTGGGCTGGAGCTGTGGCGCAATTGTTTCTAAAGGAAAATAACATCCAAATATTTGCTTATGTTTCTGAAGTAGGGAATGTCCAATGTCCGAGATCTTACCAAGAGTTAGATCTACAGCGAATTTATGACAATGATATTCGCTGCCCTGATCAAGCGACGGCAGAAAAAATGATTCAAAAGGTAGAAGAAGTTCGCAAAGATGGAGATACCATCGGCGGCGTGATCACAGGAGTGGTGAAAGGTTGCCCAGCGGGCCTTGGCGAGCCTGTGTTTGATAAATTGCATGCAGATTTGGGCAAAGCTTTATTAAGTATCAACGCAGTCAAAGGATTCGAATATGGCTCTGGTTTCGCAGGAGTTCGCAGCAAAGGCTCCGAACACAACGATGCTTTCAGCCCCTCTGCGATTCCAGGTGGCACGGGGATCGTCACAACGACGAATCGTTCCGGAGGAATTCAAGGTGGGATTTCAAACGGGATGGATATTTATTTTCGCGTCGCTTTTAAGCCTGTGGCAACGATTATGAAAACTCAATCGACTGTCACTCAATCAACAGTCACTCAATCTGCAGAGCCCGTCAGCATTGAAGGACGGGGACGGCATGATCCGTGTGTTCTGCCGAGGGCTACGGCAATCGTCGAAGCCATGACAGCTATCACCTTGGCCGATCATTTGTTGAGAAATCGATCGACTCGAGTTTAGGGAAGGAACTAAAGCGATGAATCCTGATGCTAGCGGGGAAAAACGAATCATCGGTATCCAAGGGGTCAGGGCTTCTTTTCATCATATGGCAGCGCAGGAGTACTTTTATCAGTCCTCTTTTGAACTGTGTGAGTGCGCTTCGTTTCGCAGGCTTTGCGATGCTCTAGACAACAAAGAAGCGGATTTTAATTTGATGGCGATTGAAAATTCAATTGCCGGTAGCATTCTGCCAAACTATTTACTCTTGGAAAAATATAAATTTAAAATTGTCGGAGAAGTGTATTTGAGAATTGAAATGAATCTTATGGCTCTGCCTGGACAATCGATAGCAGATTTGCACACGGTGCAGTCTCATCCAATGGCACTTTTTCAATGTGAAGATTTCCTAGCGGCACATCCGCATCTGAAAGTCATCGAAGCTTCCGACACTGCAGACAGCGCTAAAGACATCCAACTTCAGAACCGGTTCGCCGTCGGCGCGATCGCAAGCCGTCTGGCAGCGACGGAGTATGGCTTAACAATTTTGGCTGAAGGCATTGAAACGAACAAGCAAAACTACACTCGATTTTTAGTGGTTTCGCGTGGGGATAGGCCACATGCTGATGAGATATTAAACAAAACATCTTTGCGATTCGAAGCAGCTCATCGACCAGGAAGCCTGAGCTCGATTCTGAGTACGATAACGGCGCATGGACTGAATATGACCAAGCTGCAATCGGTCCCTATTGTGGGACGTCCTTATGAGTACTCGTTTCATATGGACCTTGAATGGGATGACAAAGAAAACTACCAGACTGCAATGAAAGAGATTGAAGGTAAAACTATCGGAATGATTAATTTTGGCGAATACAAAAAGAGCGAAAGGCCGATCGTATGATTATTTCAGCCGCACAGCGATTAGACTCGATCGACGAATATTATTTTTCGAAGAAAATGGAACAGATTCGTTTGATGAATGGGCAAGGCCGTGATGTGATTAATCTCGGAATCGGCAGCCCTGATTTGCCACCCTCGGAAAGCACCTTAAATGCCGCCAAAGACGCACTTTTAAATCCTAAATCCCATGGCTATGCCTCTTACCGAGGAACCCCAGAATTGCGTTCGGGCATCGCTCAATGGTACAAAAAAACTTACGGAGTTGTAGCTGATCCGAATAGCGAAATTTTACCATTATTGGGATCCAAAGAAGGTTTGTTTTATATTGCCATGGCATTTTTAAATCCTGGAGATCAGGCCCTGGTGCCTAATCCAGGTTACCCGGCCTATGCCTCGGTCAGCCGTCTCGCAGGAGCGGAACCAATTTTTTATGATTTGCAAGAAGCGCGAAATTGGCAACCCGACTTGGACCAGTTGGAAACTCAAGACCTATCCAAAGTAAAATTGATGTACGTCAACTACCCTCACATGCCAACCGGTCAAGCGGGAACCTTAGAACTGTTTGCACAGCTCATTCGTTTTGCCGAGCGCAAAAGAATATTGATCTGTCATGATAACCCTTATGGTTTGGTTTTGAATAGCACTCCTCCTTTGAGCCTCCTGTCGTTCGATAAAGATAAACGCTTCTGTTTAGAACTCAATTCATTCAGTAAGGCATTCAACATGGCCGGCTGGCGAGTGGGAATGGTTCTAGGCGCAAGTGAAGTCATAGAGAGCATATTGAAAGTGAAATCCAATGTGGATTCGGGAATGTTTCTACCGATTCAAGCGGGAGCGGTGCAGGCTCTGCAAAATAAAGATGATTGGCACGAAGCGCGAAACTCTAGTTACAGTGAGCGGCGCGAGTGGGTGTATAAAATTTTTGATTATCTCAAATTTAGCTACTCCAAAGATCAGGTTGGACTTTTCGTGTGGGCCAAAGCACCGCCGACAGTTCGTGATGTGGCTAAGTATGTGGATGAGATCCTTGAGAAGGCCGCTGTTTTTATAACTCCGGGATTTATTTTCGGAAGCGGGGGCGCGGGGTATGCTCGGCTTTCCTTATGTGCAACCCGTGAACGATGTGCAGAAGCGTTAGAGCGATTGGAGACTCGATTATGAAGGTTGCAATTGTAGGTTTAGGACTGATTGGCGGATCAATGGCGTTAGATTTACGCGAAAAAAACTTCGCGACCTCGATCATTGGAGTCGAACCGAATGAAGATCATCAAACCAAAGCCCGAAATCGCGGTCTCGTGGAGGCAATCGAGCCTCTGAGCGAGGCGCTAAAGGACACTGACTTAGTTCTGCTTGCGGTTCCCGTAGATAATATTGTTGGGCTTTTACCCCAAGTGCTCAACCAAATCGGACCTCACACAACAGTCACGGACATGGGTTCAACTAAACAACAGATTGTTCAGAGTGTTCGCCAACATCCTCGGCGCGCTCAATACGTGGCCTCCCACCCAATGGCAGGAACCGAAAACTCGGGCCCGCTGGCAGCCGTTCGCCAACTTTTCAAAGATCGGACAGTTGTCATTTGTGACAGTGATCTTTCGTCCGCAGAATCCTTACGGCAAATTGATAAAATGTATGATGTCTTAGGAATGCGCAAAGTTTACATGTCAGCTAGCGAGCATGACCTGCATGCAGCCTACATCTCACATTTGTCGCACATCAGCTCCTTCGTTTTGGCCAACACCGTTCTAGGTAAACAAAAAAATGTTCACACTATTTTTGATATGGCTGGCGGTGGGTTTGAATCGACTGTGCGTTTGGCCAAGAGTTCACCCGAAATGTGGGGCCCGATCTTCAATCAGAATTCAGAGCATGTCATTAGCGCCTTGGAGGATTACATCCATCACCTACAGAAATTTCATGCGAGCCTGGTGCAAAAACAACCGGATCAAACCAAAAAGTTAATGTCTGAAGCAAATCAGATTCGGGCTGTTTTGCAGAGCATGACTGTGCCGGGGAAATGATAGAGACGAACCAGAGAAGAACCTAACAAAAAGAGAAACAAGCAGAAAATGGTGATCCAAGCTTGCTAATATTCGAACGGATCTATCCCGTTGATTTCAAAGAACACTTTTTTGAAACTCGCAATCGCATTTCTTCCGGTGAGGCTGTTCGCTTAGTTTGTTGGACGGTCATTGCTTTTGCGGCAACTGGTCAGATTGATGTTCTTCGAGCCTGGGTATGGCGTGCACAAGCGAAATTGATTTATGGATCACGCACATCGACTTGGGGAAGCCCGAGATTTTTCTTAAACAAATGATCTAAAAATTAAGGCTTTCGAAAAATCATTTCTGATT
>JAYTZS010000040.1:0-2193 GCA_043741885.1 Bdellovibrio sp.
CCAGTTGGAGTTGGAATCGGCCCCTTGATTCCAGCTTTAGCCGGACAGAATGCCAAATACATTGTTTCTCAGGTAAAGGCTTGGAAAGCGGGAGAGAGAAAAAACAGCCCCATGCAGATGTTGCTCATCTCGCAAAGATTGGACGACAAAAGCATCGAAGCCCTTGCTGCTTATTTCCAACAAGTCCGGCCTTAGTCGGTAGAATTGTTTATTTCGGTTTCAACTTGATAACTTTTTGTTGCTTGACCCACCAGTAAAGCTTGGGGAGGATCAGGGTTATGGAAGAAATTGAAGTTCCAATCGAAAAACTGCAGGAAGATATTCACCATCAAATTCAGCATTCCGGCGATTCGTCAGGTTTTATGATGAAGGGGGCATTGCTCTCAGCAATACTCGCGGTGTTCGCAGCGATTTCTGCATTGATGGCCGGGCATTACTCGAATGAAGCCTTGGTAGAGCAGCTCAGTGCTTCGGATTCCTGGGCTTACTATCAGGCAAAAGGAATTAAATCCTCGATTACCGAGATCAAAATGATGGTCAGTCCGAAAGATTCTGAATCCCTGCAAAATAAATTGGAAGAGTACAAAAAGCAGCAAGAAGAAATAAAATTAGAAGCAGAGGCCAAGCAAGTCGAATCTAGACATCACTTGACGATGCATCAAGCGCTTGCAAGTGCTGTGACTTTTTTTCAAATCGCGATTGCCTTGACTGCAATTTCGGTTTTGACAAAAAAGCGTCGCTTTATGAGTTTGTCTTTGGCCCTGGGCATCATCGGAGCCCTCATGATGGCACGAGGGCTATTTTTAGTTTAAATCTAACGAGGGCAAATCAACTGCGCTTCTTCGTTTGAAATTTCGAATTCGGAAAATCTTTTGTAATTTATGATCTCAGAGCGAATCGCGCTATAGCCACTGCTGTGTGAATCCGTATTTTGAACCCAATAGGCATATGCTTTTTGCGGGCTCCACTTGCAAAATTGCTCGAGCGCTAGAGCAGCGATCAAGCCTGAAGCATGCCAACCATTCCAGCAGTGACCATAGATGGGGCCAGGCAACTGACCTTTAATTCTTTGAAAAATTCGCGACAAAATCAGGCGCGGGGTCGCAGCTTCTAAAGCTGTCGCTTGCTGGTACTTGAGTTGATGGCTTTCTCCGGAAGGCAATTTGCAATTGATCACCGGAGGCGCCGTGCGGTAGTTCGTCGGATAAAAATAATAGGCTTCGGAAAAACCTTTTTGACAAAGATTTTGTAAACCCACATTTGGTAGAGGATTCATATTGTCTCGGCGGGTGGGTTTCAAAAAAGCATTGTTTGCTCCGCCACGGTAATAGACACCACTGAGCACCTCTCGAAAATTTCGCGTGCCGTAAATGCTAAGGTCTCCATCACCATAGTTGTCGACGACTTTGCTAAAAACATCTGGAACTGGAAAAACATGAGTCCAAGTCTGAACTTCGGATCGAAGCCATGCGACTTGATCGGTCGATGTGATGGAGCTTTCGATCTCGACTGACGCGCTTTCCATGGAGGCCTGTGATGTCGTGGGAACCAAGTTCGCAGCCAAAGAAAAAAGGAAGGCCAACGTCACGGCAAAATCGAATGATCTGAGATTTTTCATAAGATACCTTTCAAGTTAAAAACTAAGATTGACTTAATAGAGAAATCGTCACATCGCAGAAGTGGAGTGTCAACGCTCGCGGGTCATCACGAATAATCACGGAACGAAGTCATCTTTGATTTATTTAGCCGTCAGAGCGTTCTTAGATTCGTGAGGCTGCATTCTCAGCTCATCAGCTCGAGAAACAATCTGAATTCATTCAGAATTGTTTGTAGGATTGACAGATTTTATTAAATCTTCCGATAGTCAGAAAGCCTGGCAATTAACAAATAAAAAACTAGACTAGACTAGACCTTTTGAAATGTAGGAATTTTCTGAAATCGATTTTGAAAGTCTAAGGAAGCGAATTTTATTTCAAACGGAGGTTGTTTCCGGAGGTGCCGAAGACCAGGGCCATCTTCCTTTGATTTCAACTTCCAAAGAAAAGCTGAGGAATGTTCGAATCAGCACAATCAGTCCAAGCACTCCTAAGCTTTTGAAAGTCGGTTCGACTGCAACTGTTCCGATAATGTCCCCTGCAACTAGAAATTCAAGCCCGAGCAAAATCGAGCGGCCGAGAGAGCTGCGAAATTTTT
>JAYTZS010000041.1:0-6362 GCA_043741885.1 Bdellovibrio sp.
GACAGATTCCGCCGGTCAACCACTGACCCCGTCTGCTTTGGCCAAGTCACAAAAGACTTTGCAGGAGTTTGTGATCATTTGGCTGCGGGATAAATTTCACACAGAAAAAGATCTGCTGGTTCAAGTCCACTTTTTGAACTCCAATTCTTAGATCACCACCCTTCGACGCCTAGCATTGCAAAAAGAGGGCAGGCACTTTTTTGCTGGCTGCGATTGCCTATTTCGGAAGCTTCATGTTAACTCCTTCGAACTATTACTCACTTCTCGATACTAACTGGTCTCCTCGGTTTTTACCCTGTGAGCAATTACCTGCCTCCATGCAGGTCCCTGTCGAGAAGGTGGCAAACCAGAAAGGAATTTACATGGCTAATGTGACCATGAAAGAGATGCTTGACGCTGGAGTTCACTTCGGACACCAAACACAGCGTTGGAACCCAAAGATGAAAAACTTTGTGTACACGAACCGCGGAGGGATTCATATTATTGACCTCCAAAAGACAGTTGTACGCGCCAACAATGCAGCGGAATTCGTAAGGAAAATCGCAGCAGATGGCGGAAGTTTAATTTTCGTTGGAACCAAGAAACAAGCGATTGAGCCCGTCGAAGAGGCAGCTAAACGTTGTGGGCAGTTTTATGTCACCAAACGCTGGTTGGGTGGAATGCTGACGAACTTTGAAACAATCAAAGCTTCAATTGCACGTCTACGCCGAATCGATCAAATGAAAGAAAAAGGCGAAATCGAATTTTATACCAAAAAAGAACGCGCAAAATTAGACAAAGAATATCTTCGACTATCTGATTATTTGAACGGAATCCGTGACATGAAGAGCTCGCCTTCTGCGATGTTCGTCGTCGATCTGCCGAAAGAACACATTGCTGTGGCAGAAGCAAAACGACTGGGCATTCCAGTTGTGGCAATTGCTGATACCAATTCAGATCCAGAATCGATTGAATACCCAATCCCAGGAAATGATGATGCGATTCGCTCGATCAAGTTGTTCGCCAATTTGATCGCTGACTCTTATCTCGAAGGCGCAAAAGAATACGAAGCAAAACTTCGCACTTCGACTGACAAAGCTTCCGACATGATGAAAGAAAAAGAAGGAATGGCAAAAGATGCTACTCCTGCTGATAAAAAAGCTCGTGGCCCACGTGCGGCTACCACCGGAACTGGTCCTGCGAAAGCAGCTCCAGCTGAAGCTAAAAAGCCTGAAGGCCCAACCGTAGTGAAAGTTGCAAAACAACGCAAACTGGTTGCTGCTGGAATGGCAGAAGAAGTTGAAATTCAAGCTGAGCTTGAAACTAAAGACGAAACACCTTCTGAAGAAGAATCTGAGAGCTAAGAATCAAGGGGTCTATGAAAAGGCCCCTTTTTTATTTGTCGCTAATCTGATTTGATCTGACTCGTTTCAATTTTTAAGGGAGTACCCACTTATGTCTATCTCTGCGTCGATGGTTCGCGATTTGCGCGAAAAAACAAGTGCTGGAATGTTGGATTGTAAGAAAGCTTTGGAAGAAACCAAAGGTGATTTTGAAGCTGCTGTTGAATGGCTTCGCAAAAAAGGCTTAGCTTCTGCTTCAAAAAAATCAGATCGCTTGGCTTCTGAAGGAATGGTTGTTGCTCAAGTTTCTGGAAACACTGGAGTGATTGTTGAAGTAAATTCAGAAACAGACTTTGTCGCTAAAAACGACCAATTCAAAGCTTTCGTGGCTGAAGTTGCGAGCACAGTTCTGACTACAAATCCTGCCGATGTGTCTATTTTGGCTGAGGTCAAAATGAAATCAGGTCAATCCGTCAGTGAGACTCTGAAGGAAAATATTGCTCGCATTGGCGAGAACCTGGTTCTTCGAAGATTCGCTCGTTACGAAGGCACTGGCCTAGTTCACACTTATATTCATGGTGATGGTAAAATTGGCGTGATGGTCGAGCTTTCAACTGCTGCCACCAAAGATGCTATCAAAACTTTTGCAAATGATATTTGCCTTCACGTGGCTGCGATGAACCCTTTGGCTCTTTCACCTGACCAAGTTCCGGCGGCGATTGTTGCCAAGGAAAAAGAAATCTTGAAAGCCAAAGCAATCGAACAAGGTAAGAAGCCTGAAATGCTGGATAAGATCCTCGCGGGTCAAATCAACAAATTTTTGGCCGAAAGCTGCTTGCTAGAGCAATCCTTTGTTAAAAATCCAGATATCAAAGTGAAAGAGTACATGGCTGAAACTGGCAAACAAACTGGAGAGACTCTTTCCATCCAACGCTTTGTGCGATTTGAATTGGGTGAGGGCCTTGAGAAGAAAGCCAATAACTTCGCCGAAGAAGTTGCAGCTCAAACAAAAGCTCACTAACTGAATTGAGGCTTCTGTGAAAACATCTCAGTACAAACGAATCATGTTGAAGCTCAGTGGAGAAGCGCTGGCCGGAAAAAATGGCAGTGGAATCAACACCACCGTGATTCAGCAGATTGCCAAAGATGTCGCAGAAGTTCATAGACACAATGTCCAGCTGGGGATCGTTATCGGAGGCGGAAATATCTTTCGAGGTGTCGCTGCTTCTGCTGAAGGAATGGATCGCGCCAGTTCTGACTACATGGGCATGCTAGCAACAGTGATCAATGCCTTGGCGCTGCAAGATGCACTCGAAAAAGAAAACATTCCCACCCGAGTCCAAACAGCGATTGAAATGGCCGAAATTGCCGAGCCTTATATTCGCCGCCGAGCCATGCGCCATTTAGAAAAAAATCGAGTGGTCATTTTTGGTGCAGGCACCGGAAATCCTTATTTCACAACAGACACAGCCGCTGCTCTGAGGGCCATGGAAATCAATGCGGAAATCTTAATGAAAGCCACCAAAGTAGATGGAATTTACGACAAAGACCCGATGAAGTATCCTGACGCAGTTCGCTTTGATCGTATCAGTTACATCGAAGTGCTCCAACGCGGACTTCAAGTGATGGATATGACAGCTGTCAGTTTGTGTATGGATAATAAACTGCCTATTATGAGTTTTGATATGACTGTCCCGGGTAATATTATGAAAGCCGTAATGGGCGAAAAAATAGGAACGATTGTTCACTAAGATAGCTAGATTAGCTGTTTAATTGTTCTCCTTCTTTCAAAGTTAAGAGGAAAATATGATTGCAGATGCAAAGAAAAAAGCTCAAGAAAACATGGATAAGGCCCTCGTAGCTCTGCAAAATGAGCTCAAAAAGATTCGCACAGGTCGTGCGCAGGTCTCAATGCTCGATAATATAAAAGTGAATTACTATGGAAGCATGTCGCCTTTGAGCCAGGTCGCTGCGATATCGACTCCGGATGCCAAATCTTTTCTGATCGCTCCTTGGGAAACTTCAATTTTGAAAGAAATTGAGCAAGCCATTGTTAAAAGTGACATCGGCATGTCTCCGATGAATGATGGAAAAGCAATTCGCCTGAAAGTTCCAGATTTGACAGAAGAACGTCGGAAAGATTTAGTTAAACAAACTAAAAAAATTGTTGAAGAGGCTCGCGTTGCTGTTCGAATGGCTCGTCGTGATGCCAATGAAGAAGTTAAAAAACTATTGAAAGACAAAGCTATTAGCGAAGATGAATCTAAGAAATCAGAAACTGACGTGCAGAAATTAACCGATGATTACGTCAAAAAAGTCGAAGCAATATCTGAAGAAAAAGAGAAGAGCATCCTGACAATCTGATGCTTGTAAGTTTGAATTTATAACCGGAGTGTAAATGAGCCTTCCAAAACATGTCGCAATCATTATGGATGGCAACGGTCGTTGGGCTCAACTTCGTGGAAAACCTCGGACTTATGGTCATATCAAAGGCGCTCGGATTGCCCGTAAAATTATTACGACCTGTGTAGAAAAGGGCCTGGAGAAACTCACCTTGTACACTTTTTCCAGTGAAAATTGGATGCGTCCTGAAAAGGAAGTCCGCTTCCTTATGAGTTTATTGGAACGCTATCTTAAAAAAGAAACCTCGGTTCTTGTGAAGCAAAATATTCGTTTCCATGCGATTGGCGATTTGGCCCGTCTGCCGTTGGACGTTGCGAAAGTTCTGCAGCATGCAACCGATGTGACTTCCAAAAACACAGGGATGAACCTGATTTTTGCACTCAGCTACGGTTCCAGACAGGAAATCACTGAGGCTGCGAAGAAGCTTGCTCGTGAAGTCGCCGATGGAAGTTTAAATGTTGAAGATATTGACGAGTCGATGATCCAAGGAAAGTTAAGCACCTGTGCTTGGCCCGACCCGGATCTAATCATCCGGACCAGTGGCGAACACCGCTTGTCGAACTTTCTTTTGTGGCAAGCCGCTTATGCCGAATTTTATTTTAGCGAAACCTTATGGCCCGAATTTTCTAGTGAAGATTTAGAAATCGCACTGCTAAACTACCTGAAAAGAGAACGGCGGTTTGGAGCCGTTATTCATCATGAAAACGCTCATCATTAGGGCGGTGTCAGCCGCTGTAGCTGTATTTGTGCTTGGATTGATTGTTTATTTCTTTGAAATCGATGGCTTAAAGTTTTTATGTTACCTAGTCTCTTTGCTGGCGGCACGGGAACTGACTCGGATGCTCTTTCATGATGGAGAATTGTTCATCCTCCAAGTCTCCTTTGCTGTCTGCTCATTTGCCGTTTTTCTGATGTCGGTTCTTTTTCCTAGTCAATCCACTTTGGCTTTTGCCTGCATTTCAATTCTATTTTGTTGTCTCAGCTTGATAGTGAAAAAAGACCATGAAGATATCACTGAGATTTTTTTGACTCAGTCGAAAGGAATTCTAGGCTTTTTCTATGTCGGCTTCTTGCCCGCCATGGCCTTTCGAATCCTTAATTTACCAAATGGAAAGATCTGGTTTTTAATTATGTTGGCGGTTGTGTTCATGGGGGATACTTTTGCCTACCTATCGGGAATGATGTGGGGCAAAGCGAAGATCATGCCTTCTATTTCACCTAAAAAAACGATTGTTGGTTCTCTGGGTGGGCTGTTTGGGTCCGCATTGGCCGGGGGAAGTTTAGGGTTTTTGTATTTACCCCAAATTTCGTTGATTGGTTTAGTTGCACTATCAATTTTTACTGGCGTCGTTGCTCAACTCGGTGACTTGTTTGAATCCCTGCTCAAACGCGTCGCAGATAGAAAAGATTCCGGCACTTTGATGCCGGGACACGGGGGCATTTTAGATCGATTGGATGGAGTTCTTTTCGGCGCCCCCATTTTACTTGCTGGCGCTGTGCTTCTTCAGAAGCTCTTTGACACAGTTTAGGTCTCCCTTCGTCCGGTTTTTTGTTTTCCACTGTTTCATTATGATAAAGAGATGGCTTCCTTCGAAGCTCTTTTCTACAATAAGAGCCTATGGATATGATCATTGGTTTTCTCCAATCTGGTATTTCTGCTGTTGTTCCTTTCGTCGTTCTTTTAGGACTTCTGATTTTTGTTCACGAAATGGGACATTTTCTTGTCGCTAAATTTTTTGGAGTTCGAGTCGAGACCTTCAGCATGGGCTTCGGTAAGAAAATTTTAAAGTACAAAAAAGGCGACACTACTTATGCTCTTTCACTGATTCCACTAGGTGGCTATGTGAAGATGTACGGTGATGATGTCACCGCTCAAATTCCTGAAGGCGAAAAGAAATTTTCTTTTTCTCACAAGCCTGTCATGCAGAGAATTGCCGTTGTTCTTGCGGGCCCAATGATGAATTTCTTTTTTGCGATTCTTATTTTCTTTTGGGTGGCAATGGCTGGGGAGCAAATGCGCGCTCCGGTCGTCGGAGATGTGACATTGGATAGTCCTGCTTTCGCTGCAGGTTTTCGTTCAGGAGATCACATTGTCAAAGCCGGTGGGCAGTCGCTTCAAACTTGGGATCAGTTTGTTCGCTTGATGACGGAAAATCATGGTCAGACCTTGCAAATGGAAGTTCAACGGGAAGGGTCAACTCAGACGAACATGATTCAGGCCATTCCAACTTTGACTGCCAACCCAAATTTATTAAGCACAGAAGAAAGCATTGGTGACGTTGAAGGCCTATCGAATTCTGGCAAACCCAGTGGGATAGGAATCCGAGCCAATTCGGTTGCGGCAAAAGCTGGTTTACAAACTGGAGATTTCGTTCGCTCTATTTCTGGGCATCCAATTAAGTACTTCCGAGAGATTGAAAATGTTTTGGTTTCTTTGCAAGGCCAGCCGATTCCAGTTGAAGTCGAGAGGTTTTCGACGACAGAAGGAACCGCATCGAAAGTACTTAAATTAGAGCTTCCCAAAATGGCATTCTCATCGATGGCTGTCTTGGGAATTGAAAGTTCAGAATTGTATTTAGCCAAGATCGTCGAAAATTCTCCGGCTCAGGCAGCCGGCCTGAAAGATGGCGATCGCAT
>JAYTZS010000042.1:0-2188 GCA_043741885.1 Bdellovibrio sp.
TGAATAATCAGTCAGGGAGGCTGTTCCCAATCTTTGAAGTTTTTCGTTCCACTCAGTATTTCTACTTTTCAAAGTGAAAATCGGCTGATCCTTTTCAGCTTTCAGTGAAAACATTCTTTCTTCATCACCGATTCGGATCCAGTCACCTTCTTGCAAAAAAGCTTCTTGTATTTTTTGATCATTGAGGAAAGTTCCGGTTTCGGAGCGGAGATCTTTTAAAAGGTATTGCTGTGATTGCAACTCAATTTTGGCGTGGCGAGATCCAGAATTGGCAGGGAGCCAGTGGCAGCTTTCATCTCGGCCGATCAGAAAATACTCACTTATTTCAGTCCGGGTGTTTTGAGTGGTAAAAAGGTAGGCTTTCATATCAACTCCAGTTCTTTCTTTGACAGCACCTGATTGCGCTCTCGGTTGTGACGCTGCCCAAATACAAGGCTTGTGCCTTACGGAACTTGTTCAAGATCAGATATAGCCCTTCTGAGGCTTGATGTGATTTTGAAACAGTCTATTTCTGAAGACAATGATCCGACGGAGTGGACGAACCATCTAGATTTAGGTAAAAGAAACGAATGTCACAAATGAAGTACTTGAAAAGCGCCGTTCATCCCGTGGATTTCCCTCCGCCCGATCGACCCGAAGTGGCAGTGGCTGGGCGATCGAATGCTGGCAAATCTTCTTTTCTGAATGTGATTGCGAAATCGAAAGTGGCTCATGTCAGCCAGACTCCGGGAAAAACTCGGCTTTTGAACTTTTTTGATTTCGGTCAGCACTACAGGTTTGTCGATATGCCAGGATATGGATTCGCTGCGAGATCCGGAGATGAGATCGTCGACTGGACAAAAATGATTGAGACTTATCTGTCTGTTCGCGAAAATCTGAGGGGATTGATCTTGATCATGGACGCTCGAAGAGATTGGAGCAAAGATGAAGAGATCCTCAAAAAATTTTGCAATAAAATCAATTTGCCAATTTGCTTAGTCCTGACCAAATCTGACAAATGTTCAAACAAAGAGCGAGCTGGATTTTTGAAAAAGATCAAAGCCGATTCTCAGTTGGCTCATGTTTTTATGACATCAGCGCAAACACTCAAGGGAATTGAAACTGTAGAGGAATTTATTTACAGGGACTGGATTCTAGATCCGGAGAAGGAAAGTTTGTGAGTCATGTTGTTGGTGTAATTCCTGCTCGATTTGCCTCAACTCGTTTTCCGGGGAAGCCTCTGACTTTGATTCGCGGTCGAGAGATGATTGCTTGGGTGATTGAAGGCGCTCGATCGGCTCAACAGGTGCAGGATCTGTTCGTCGCCACTGATGATGAGCGAATTGCGAAAGTGGCAGAGCGAGAGGGGGCTGTTGCAGTGATGACGGCTTCCGATCTAGCTTCAGGAACCGATCGAATTTATGCTGCCATTCAAAATAAGGCTTGCGACATCGTTATAAATATACAGGGGGACGAGCCTTTAGTTAATGGATCCATGATTGATGCTTTGGTGGCTCCGCTTTTAAACGACCCCTCGCTAGAGATGGCAACTTTAGCTCATGAGATTTCTCTCGAAGAGCTCATATCACCGCACTCGGTGAAAGTTGTGGTTGATCAGTTCGGGCAGGCCCTTTATTTTTCCCGGCTGCCGATTCCTTACTCTCGGGATAATGCGAAGCATTCTGATTTGTCAGGCTGTTTGAAGCATATAGGGATGTATGGATATCGAAAAGAATTTTTGTCGCGCTTTTGCAGCGCTTCTCAATGCGAATTAGAGAAAGCAGAAAGCTTAGAACAATTGCGGGCGCTCTCTTTGGGTGCCAAAATTCAAGTGGTGACAGTGCAACAGAGAAGCATTGGTGTGGACACTCCAGAAGATGTTGGGAAAGTTGAAACACTTTTAAAGAGATTAGAAAAGAGCTCAGTTCGATGAAAAAAATAAAAAAAATAGTAGAAATGAAAAAAAAGCTAACTCAGCCGGTTTCGCGTGCGAAAGTACCTAAGCTGTCTACGAACAAATCAACCCAAGCGGGTTTTAAACAAAAGTTTATTTTTGTTACTGGCGGAGTGGTGTCTTCGGTCGGGAAGGGATTAACCGCTGCCAGCCTCGGAGCTTTGCTGGAAGCTCGTGGGGTTAAAATCACCATCATGAAATTTGACCCTTATATCAATGTTGATCCAGGAACGATGTCTCCTTTGCAGCACGGAG
>JAYTZS010000043.1:0-6359 GCA_043741885.1 Bdellovibrio sp.
AGTGGGAATCCAAGCCAAGCTCGGCTTGTTTGGAGCTGAAGTGAAAGTCAATTCGATGGAGTCGATCCTGCATGGGGGAATTGAATTGTTCACTCCGGACCCGCCCGGAGAAATTGCCAAACCCCACTCAAAATTTCCTTTATCAGCAGGGCCACCAAAGGATTATGAAAAATGGAATCCTGTCCTCGAATGGTGACTTTGAATGTTTGAGAATTTCAGCGAGTGGATGAACCATCCCTTGTCAGCAGCTGTGGCTGGCGGTTTAGTTGGCGGTGGCTTCACTTGCTTAGGACTCCTAATCAATATTTCGAACGAAAGGCGGAAGTCTTCCGCAGCTGAGCATCACGAGGTCGTGGCATTTTGCCAGGCAATTGCAACTGAATTGCACTGTGTGGTGGGTCGTTATATGGACTCAGTGGGAACTTCAATGGAGCAACATGACCGTACTCAGCCGTTTGCTTATTTTTACCCCGTGTTTGAAGATTATTTTACTATCTTCAATAGCAACGCCAGCATGGTCGGAAAAATTCAGGACCGCGATTTGCGAAGTGAGATGGTTCAAGTGTATATCATCGGAAAAGCCTTGCTCGACACCTACAAACTCAACAATCAAATAGTCGTCAATTGGCAAGAAGCTCAGCATTCTGCGGATAGAAGTGGAGTGGCGCAAGATCAGCTGTATGCTCAAAACTTGTTTGAGAAAATGCGGAAGATGACGCCAGTTCTTTTTTCAGTTCATAAGGCATTTTCAGAAAGTGCCTATAAAATCATCACAAAACTCAATCAACCCACTGTTCGCTAAAAAGAAAGGCCCCTCAAATTTTTTGAATTTAAGGAGCCGTAAAATGGGATCTTCAGTATTGCTGTAAGCCGGATTCTGTCCCGAGTCGTCAGTCCCACTGACTTTTCTTGGATGATCATTCCTCTAGGATCTGAATTACTTCAGACCTCAAGCGATCCTACCCGGAAGCTCTGCACGGGTCGTGCTTTCTATGCTTCCCTATTTGATCTTGCTCCGCGCAGAGTTTGGCTGTTTTCACTCCAGCAGCTCACAGCATACAATGGGATCCTAGCTTTCGCCTGAATCACCAGCTTCGACTGTGCCTCTTTCGAGGTCGACAGATCTCCCGTTCCCGATCTGCCGTCAACGCCCTGGACATTCTCTCTGTTCCACTGTTCCTCAATCCCTTGCAGTTGACCTTGCGGTTCTGCATGAAACTGGAGGGGAGTTACCCCTTGCGCCACCCTGTGGAGTCCGGACTTTCCTCTTTTTGAGCATGCCAAAATAAATTTCGACAGTTCGCAAGCGATCATCCACAATCCTGAATTGCAATGGATGTAACACGACCCATCAGGAAACACAATGGGTGAAGATTTCCCGTTGAGCTTTGGCCTTGTCTCTCCTATTTTGGGCCTTCCCGCATTGAAAGGACTTCTTTATGTCGAACACGAATAAGCTCGCGATCGCCGGTCTCTTAATCACTTTGGCCTTCGTCGCCTCATCGAGAGCCGCAGAAGAATCCACTCCCGCAAGACAGAGCCAAGATGCCCAAGCGGATGAACACAATCACACCAAACACGTCACTGAAGAGAAAGCAGAGCACAACACTGATTTCTTCCCTAAAAAATTAGCTAACAAAGAAGCCACAGCTCGGCCCGAAGTCGTAACTTTGCTGGAACCCAAGGCGCTTTCTCAAGTTTCCGGAAATCAAGTCACATTGAAGTGGAAGGAAGCCACCCATGCTGATTCTTACCGAGTCCAAGTGGCAACAGATCCAAATTTCAAATGGCTGGTGACCAATGTCGATTTTTTTAAAGGCACAACTTACGATTTAAAAGGTGTTGAATCAGGAAAACACTATTTCTGGCGAGTCTACGCTTGGAACTCAAACAATGACCCTAGCTACCTTTCAAGCTACTCAAATCTGTCATCTTTTGAAGTCAAGTAGCGGCTCTTTAGCAGCAAAATATGTATTCACTTTACCAATCTGAAATTCTCAAGGTCGCGCAAAGGACGCGTCTCAATCACCATTCTGAAATGCATGGGCAGTCTTCAAATGGAGAAGCCTTGTGCACAGATTATTTTTACACTGCTGAAAAAAAATCTCACTGTCTGGTGCATCTTTCCGGAGTGCATGGAGTTGAAGGCTATTTAGGTTCTCTCATTCAGCGAGAGCTGCTCAATTGGAAGTGGGCCTCTCAACACTCCTCAGAATTGCCATTTCAAGTTGTCGTGGTGCATGCGGTAAATCCTTGGGGAATGGCCAATTTTCAACGGGGCAATTCCAAGAACGTGGATTTGAACCGGAACTCCCTTAAGGACTTTCACCTGCCTAATACAGACTTCAAACTGTTTGAACCCTTTCTCAGGCAGGCCAAGCCTTCTCAGCTCATCAAACTTCTGCCAGTTATTTTTAAAATTGGATACCAGGAAACTGTCAAAGCAGTGGCTTGCGGACAGACCGACTTTGCCAAATCTCTGTTCTATGCTGGAGACAAACTGCAGCCCGAGATTCAATCATTGAAAGAAAATCTTGAATCTTTTATCGCGCCAAATGCGGAAGTGTACTTTCTAGATGTACACACCGGATTGGGGAAAAATAAAAAAGAGTCTTTGATTCTTGATGGCTTTGAAACATCGTCGGTAACGGCGAAAGAGCCTGAAGAGAGTTTTTTTCAAAATATTTTTCAGTCGGCTTTGGTTCGGCCAGGAAGAGACTTTGGATTTTACCGGGCCAATGGGCCTCTGTCGCTCAGCATGCGAAGCATCTGGGGCCAAGACAAGGTTCGCTACATTTTTCAAGAATTTGGCACACATTCGTTCTACAAAGTGTTGAATGCGCTCATCTCTCGTAACCCCCGAGAGATGCAGGAAGCTTTTTTTCCCGAAGATTCAGATTGGCGTCAGCACTGTGTGAAATTAGGACTCCTCAGATTTATGCAAATGATGGAGAATCTCGAAACGAAGTGAGGCAAGGACAGAAACGAAGTGAGGCGCTTTTTGAAACCAAAGGACTATTTTTATGAGAATTTTTTCAGATATTACCAAGACAGTTGGCAACACTCCTTTGGTTGAAATGCAAAGACTTGGAAAAAATCTTCCAGGGCGAATTTTACTAAAGCTCGAGTTTTTCAATCCGCTCGGTTCGGTTAAAGATCGAATTGGTGCACACATGATTGAAAAGGCTGAGCTGACCGGGAAATTAAAAAAAGGCATGACAGTTCTTGAACCCACCAGTGGAAATACAGGAATTGCACTTGCTTTTGTGTGTGCCGCTAGAGGATATCCACTTACCTTGGTCATGCCTGAAACGATGTCTCAAGAGCGAAGAACTTTGCTGCTCCTTCTGGGCGCGAAAGTTCTTTTGACTCCAGCCGCTTTGGCAATTCGGGGTTCAATTGCAAAAGCAATGGAAATGGCTGAGAAAGACAGCAGTTATTTTCTCACTCGGCAATTTGAAAATTCTGACAATCCCGAAAGCCATCGTGAAACCACGGCTCTCGAAATTTGGAGAGACACCGACGGACTAGTGGACATCGTTGTCTCTGGTGTGGGGACTGGTGGCAGCCTTACCGGGGTGGGCCAAGTTTTGAAATCTAAAAAGCCTTCTGTTCAAATGATCGCTGTTGAGCCCTCAGAAAGTCCGGTTCTCAGTGGAGGTGCTCCAGGACCGCACAAAATTCAAGGTATAGGCACTGGATTTATTCCTCCCATACTGGAGCGCAAACTGATCGATTCGATCGAAAAAGTTTCTAGCGAGGAAGCTTTGCTAACGGCCAAGCGAGTGATTCGCGAAGAGGGAATTCCAGTGGGGATCAGTTCCGGGGCTGCTGTGGCCGCCGCACTTCGAGTGGCTGCAAAACCAGAAAACCAAGGGAAAAATATTGTTGTCATTATTGCAAGCGGCACTGAACGTTACCTTTCTACTTTGTTGGCAGAAAAAGAACGGACGGAAGCTTTGGCTTTGCCGGTGGAACAAGTCAACGAGGCTTACTTAAGTCAAATTCCGCATCAGCCGGCCAAATGAGCAACGAATTGCCCACTAAAAACTGCACAGGTCTTTCCTTTAACCGAGAGATCTGCACTCATCGAAATCCGGGCTCTTTTTTTCGATTTCAAAGCCTGTAAAAATTTTTCCTTTTCATTGAGGCTAGGCCACCGAGCTTCGATCAAAGCATCGGCTGTGATCGGTGCAATATATTTAATCTCACCTTGTGCAATTACCAAGTCTTTGCTTTCAATCCCGATTTGTCTCAGGCTCCACAGAAACAATCCGTAACAGGCCAGAGCTGCGCCAGCATACTGACTGCCACCAAATAAAGTTCCTTTGTGATTTTTATTTTCCATCAGAGGCAGGCTCAAAACCAAACGCTCAAGGCTGTCGACCGGATCTCTTTTGATCTTGAGATCGCTGAAGTTCATTGCTTGGGAGAGAGGGATTTCAGATTTGAGAAGTTGTTCTAATTCAAAGGCTTTCATCTTGAAGCAAATAGTGCTTCAGGACTTTGGCTTTATCAAGAACCGTGTGCTGCGCAAGTGGGCCGGGATCATCTTTGAAATAAATCACTTCAAGTAGATCGGCGTCTTCACACATCTGAGCAATCATCGCTGCGCACATTCGACATGGCTTGAGTGAGACATAAATTTTTGTTCCCGCGGGAAGTTTGGTTCGGTTGATTTCGAAATACTGTTGCAAAGCCAAAATCTCCGCATGCAAAGTTTTATTCTTCGAGTTGTTATTGACTGCCCAGCTCAGAAGCTTGCCATTGCGGTCACAAACCAAAGCTGCGATCGGTCGATTGGAATCTGGTAGGGTTTCACTTTGCCGAACTTTCGAGAGAAGAGCGTCTAAAAAATAGTGGCCTTCCAAGGCATCAAAAATATATTGAGGAGCTTTCCAAACAATCGATTCCATATGCTGAGACTTCAAGAAATGTTCACCTGGATCCCCGATCTCAATCCAATGGTGGCGCACATTCAAACTGTGATTTTTTGCCTGCACAGAGCCTGCTGCTCGCTTAGCTGCCAGTTGAACCATTCCTTCGCACATTGGAGTCAGACTGGCGGTTGAATAAATCCGATTTCTAAGAATAAAAAAACTTTGCTCGGAAAACTGATCAAATAAAAACTGAATTAACTTCACAACAGCCGACGACGGCCCAACCAGATCTTTCGGATAGCGACTGAAGTAAGTGGTTTCCTCTGTACCCACTTTGTGGGTTAGCCATGCCAGTTCCTGACTTTGAGTCTGTCCAGGGTCCAACCGGAGGCGCAGATCAAAAGCAGTCTGTTCTGCAATTTTGTCATCCATATCCCTTAAATATGAGTATTTTCTTTCAAATCAGCAAGGTTTATCTTAAATCCGATGAACCTCGGTTGATAACACCGAATGCCTCTGTTAAAGCTCATTTCCTCATGACTTCCTCTGAGCCAAAATTGGCGAAAGACATCTGTCTAGTCACTTTGAATTCCACTTACAAGCATGCCGCTTTTGGCTTGCGATACCTCTATGCCAACCTTGGAAAGTATCAATCTCGCTCACAGATTTTTGAATTCGTGATTCAGAAAAAAGCTGGGGAAATCGTCCACAAGCTGCTTGAACACAATCCCAAGGTGATTGGTTTCGGCGTTTACATTTGGAACACGAATCAAACTTTGAAAGTCATCGAGCTGATCAGATCCGAGCGGCCTGATATTCTCATTGTTTTGGGTGGGCCAGAAGTGTCTTACGAGACTTCGAAGCAAGAAATTTGTAAGCTTGCTGATTATGTCATCTGTGGAGAAGCTGATTTCCTGTTTTTCGAGTTTTGCGATCAGATCTTAGGGCGCAACGAAAGGCCTCAACAAAAGGTTATTTCTGGGCCGCTTCCAGATATCACTCAAATCAAAAGTCCTTATGCTTACTATGATGAAAATGACATTAAGACTCGGATTATTTATGTCGAAGCATCTCGGGGCTGTCCTTACAAATGCGAATACTGCCTTTCTTCGCTTGACAAATCCGTGCGAAATTTTCCGATTGAATCTTTTTTTGCAGATCTTCAAAAGCTAATTGATCTTGGAGTTCGGCAGTTCAAGTTTATTGATCGTACTTTCAATCTAAGCCCTTCTATCAGCACGCGAATTTTGCAGTTCTTTTTGAATCAAATTGATTTGGGCCTATTCCTTCATTTTGAGATGGTTCCGGACCGGCTCCCGACTGAACTCAAAGAGCTAATCCGTCAATTTCCTGAAGGCAGTTTGCAATTTGAAATTGGCGTGCAGACCTGGAATCCTCAAGTCGCGGCTCTAGTCAGCCGAAAACAGGATTTTCAAAAAGTAGTTGAGAATCTTGATTATTTGAGAATGCACACCAAAG
>JAYTZS010000044.1:0-16770 GCA_043741885.1 Bdellovibrio sp.
TGGCTTTGATTTTCGGCTCTAAAATTTCAATCCCTTCAAGGTAGGATTTAAGAGCTTCCGCATTGGCTTGCGAATAATCTTTTTCGACGAAAGCTTGAAAGCTCTTATTCAAATGAGTTCGAGCAATTGCCAAATAGTGATTCTCGCCAAGTTGAGTTGGCTCATAGGTGCGAATTTTGACAAGCTCTTCATTTTTCGCTTCCTCATTTCCATCCAAGGCCAATAAAATTTCTTGATCTTTGAGCGAGGCAATCTTTTTTAAATCCAAATTAGGCGTTTGCGAGGCTTCAGAGGTTGCGTAGCCCAATGACTTAACAAAAAAAGCGAGCGACCAAACTTCTTTGTCTGAGAGGTTGGCAAAAGAAGGCATAGCGGTTCCAGGCACTCCCAATCGAATTGTATTAAAATATTGAAATGGTGAGCTTTCCATTTTCTTTTCAATCAGATGAAAATTTGCCGGGCTTGGACTTAATCCTTTTCCCGCCGGACCGTCACCCTTTCCAGAATCTCCGTGGCAGCTGGCGCAGCTATTTGCAAAAAGAAATTTACCTTCACTGATCCTAGGATATTCAGAGGGAGCATTTTCAATGTGCGCTATCTGAATGGCATTTGCCTGCAGGTCCCGTGCTGTTTTCGCAACGACATCCGAACTTTCCTTATTTTTAATCTTTTGGTTGAGATCAGCAATTGCAGCAATGAACTTTTGATCTTGGTTGAAGATCGGAATGCTTTTGGCTGAAGTCAAAACTGTGTCCGCGAACTCAACTTGTTCACTGTATTCAGAGGGGCTGATCACTTTTCCATTTTGAACCGCGCCGGCATAATCTTTCGCCAAGTAATCCAACAGATGGACAACCATTGAGGGGTTTGTGGTGCCTGTTTGTGAAAATGAATTCAAACAAAAGAAAACAGCAAATATCAATCCAATAGCTTTCATGCAGTACCTCTACAGAATGCTAAGTACTGCTAACAGGGCTTGTTGACAATAATTCTCATTAAATTCAAATCAAATGAAAATGAACTGAGAGCGAGAATTGTCCTCTCAAATGAGGACGCTTTTACGCCCTACCCAACTTCCAAATCATCTTTTAACCGAGTGGGCAATGAGGCTGCTGGCTGCGCATAGGCACGCTTACGGCGTCAGCCATGAAGTGAAGGTCAAGCAGATCATCCCCAACTCGAAGATTGTAATTAAATGGCCAGCCAGCAGCGGCGGAACAACAATCGCAGAAATGTCCTTTTCCAACCTGGAAGATGGCCAAACCATGGTCAAAGTCTCCGAGTCCGGCTGGCCCACCAGCGCGGAAGGGTTCAAAGCCAGTTATAAGAATTGTGAAGGCTGGCAACATATGATGAGCTGTATGAAGACTTAACTTCAGCATGGGATTGATTTACGCAAATAAATTTTGAGAATAACTTGAAGGAAAAAGGCGATTGAATGAAGCATCAAGGTGGATGTCACTGTGGACAAGTTAAATTTGAAGTGGAAATGAATGTCGAGAAGGCCATTTCTTGCAACTGCTCTATTTGCATGAAGCGTGGAAGCTTGTTGGATTTTGTGCCAGAGACCAACTTCAAGCTTTTGTCAGGCGAGCGGGCGATGACAGAATATCTTTTCAACAAAAAGCACATCCATCATCTTTTTTGCAAGAGCTGTGGAATTCTTTCTTACGCAAAAGCAGCTGGACCCGATGGCACAAAAATGGTCGCGATCAATCTTCGATGCTTGGACGGAATCGATCTCGCTCAGTTGAAGATTCAAGAATATGACGGTCGCTCTGTTTAAACTCCGGAGCTAGTGATGAACTAGCTTAGAGATTTCTCCAATTAAAATCTTTCCATTAACCGGCTTTCCCAAGTGAACCTGGAAGCCTGCGGACAGCGCCGCCTCTTTTTCTTCGAGGCGGACAAAGGCGGTCAATGCGATTGCAGGAATGGTTGAGTTGAGTCTTAGTTTTTTTATAAACTCAATGCCGTCTTCCAAAGGCATTCCAATATCGCTGACAATCACGTCTGGTTTGAAAAATTGAAGTTTTTCACGAGCTTCCATTGCTGATTCCGCATCGACAACTTTGGCCCCCGCCTTCGATAAAATTCGATTGACTAAAATTCGATTGTCAGTTGAATCTTCGACCAACAGAATATTGACGTCAGTCAGCTCGAGGCCTCCAGGAGTCCGATTAGATAGATTCGATGTATGGTTTTTCATTTCCAAGTCTTGGTCAGAATGAATCACAGGGCTCAACGGAAGAATCACAGTAAAGGTTGATCCAAAACCTTTTCCTTTGCTGTCAGCTTTGACATAACCTCCATGAAGCTCAACTAAATGCCGAACCACTGAAAGGCCAAGACCCAATCCACCAAAGCGTCTAGTTGTGCTCGCATCTTCCTGTCTGAATCGGTCAAAAACAAATGGCAAAAATTCCCGATCAATTCCTAGTCCTGTGTCGGTCACGGAAATTATCCAATTGAGCTCAGACTTGGAAAGTTTAACCGTGATGATGCCGCCGGGCTCTGTAAATTTCATCGCATTGGAAACTAAATTCCAGATAATTTGGTGAAGTCTGGTTAAGTCTGCTGCAACTTTCGACGGGGCTTCAACACAATCAAATTTTAACGAAATATTTTTAGCTTGTGCTGTCGGCCTGAGGCCTTGCAAAATTTTGCCGACGGTCTCAATTGGATTCATTTCCTCAGGCTGATAGGTGACCTTGCCAGTAATGATGGAAGAGACATCTAAGAGATCGGAAATTATTGAAGTTTGAGCCTTAGCATTTCTTTCGATCGCTTCTATGGAAGTTTCAATTTCTTCCTCTGACAAATCAGGTCTGTCATTTTTTAAGATTTCCGAGTGCCCTAAAATAACATTCATCGGGGTTCTTAGTTCATGGGAAAGGTTTGCTAAGAACTCGTCTTTCAATCGATTCACAGTCTGTGATTCATGGTAAAGTCTGGCGTTTTCTACAGCCACACCGACTCGAAATCCAAGCTCAGAGGCAATACTCAAATCAGCCTCGTTGTATTGTCTTTTGGATTCATCAGTGACAACGATCGTAATTGTTCCTACGGTCTGACCGCGGCTGGTAATCGGAGTGCAAATGTAGGATCTCATTCCCAACGATCTGATCATCTCAACCTGATCCGGATCTTTTGTTGAGCTCTCAATCATCTCGTCTGTGACATTTTTTATAAGCTCAGGCTTTCCACTTCGGATCACTTGGTGGGGCCCCTGGGGAGCGTTCTCGTTAGCCGGAAATCTTTTTTCAAGCTCCCAAGCCCATTTCACTTTAGCCGGGTCGCTGTGACTGACCGACATCTGCTCAAGTTCACCTTTTGAATTGAGCATTCGAATTGAACACCAATCGGCAATGACCGGAACTGTCAGATCCGATAGAAAACCCAGTATTTTTTCTATGTTTAAGGTAGAATTCAATACGTTCGAAGCTTTGGCTAAAAGTTCAGAGCGTTTTGTTGATAATTTTAAAGCTTCCAACAGATGAGCTCGTTCAAATTCGGCCCACACACTCTCCGCAATAACTTTGATAAGTTCTAATTCCCGCTGGGACCATTCTCGAGGCGCGGAGTCAGCAACATTCAGCGCGCCTGCCAATGCACCAGATCTGATCAGCGGTACTGTAATGAAGGATCTAATTCCCAATGAGAGATGAGCTCCCGCACTGTCCTTTGTCAGCCGATCTGCTTTTACATCTTCAACCGAAACCACAGCACCCGTTTTCCACGCTTTAACCAGATCAGGTCCAAATTGCATCAGCTCATAGGAGCCGGTTAGAGATGGAAAATTTTTAGAGTAATCGGTGTGCACTTGAGCGTTGTTCCCATTGACCTCGGTGACAAAACAGCGAGAGACCGCAAGGTAACTCGCAATGGATTCTGTTGCCGTCAGCACCAGCTGATTCAAGGAATTGGCGGAATTAAGAGTGGTCGTTAGATTCGCCCGAAATGCCTGGTCTTGTGCGATTAGCTTCTGCTCATGAATATCCGTATTTGTCCCAAACCATCTGAGGACTTTTCCATCTTCGTCTTTCAGCGGATGCCAACGAGTCAAAAACCACCTGTAATGACCGCTTTTTGATCTCAAAGGAAACTCCATCGAATCGGACTGTCCGGTTTCCATGGTTAATTTATATCTTTTAGTCACTTCAGGAAGAACCTCAGGATCATGAACCTTTTGCCAGCCCCAACCTTGCATTTCTTCGATTGTCGTCCCAGTGTAATCATACCATCTGTCGTTGTACCAAAAAATATCTCCGTTGGGATGAGCTGTCCACGCGAGCTGTGGGATCGTGTTTGCCAACTGCTTGAAATCTTCTTCTTGCTGACGAAGCTTTCTTTCTATTTCTTTTAACTTTGTAATATCTAAAAAGCTAAGCAATGCCGTTTCTGACTGGCCATGCATTTGAGGAATGAGGTCTGAATACATCAGATAATCCCAACTTCCAAAAGGAGTCTTCCAGGTGTATTCAAGTCCGCTGATCCGATCTCCACGAGCCGCCCTGGCTCGAGGGTACATTTCACGCGGAAGAAGTTTTCCTTCTGAGTCAAACAGCTGATAATCATCTCCATAAAGTCGAACGTTCTTTTGCAGTCCCGCTGCCATCTTTTCAGCTGCTTCATTTGCAAACTTAACATCGCCACTTTCAGGCTCAATTAGCAGGACCGAGGTTTCAATTTTATTCAAAATAAATTCAAGATATTTTGACTGATTCTGAATGATCTCACGGCTTTTTTGAATTTCTGTGACATCGTGAGCGATGATGACAAATCCACGAACATCGCCATCGGGAGACATATCTGGAAGATATCTGGCATCAACGTCTCTGAGAGATCCGTTCCGCTTTGGAAGTTTTGTTGCAAAACGCGCCTTGTGTCCTTTGAGGACTTCGTTGATATAAGGTTCCGTATACGCATACTGATCGTTTAAAATATTCGTCATTGGTTGACCAATAATTTCATCGGGATTGAGCTGAAGCCATTCCTCATATGCTACATTCGCGAATTGATAGACTTGGTGTTTGTCCACATAGGCAATCGCATCTGGAATTGCGTTCGTAATCAAGGAAAGTTTCTTTGCTTCTGCAGCCACTAAGTTTTGGATTCTCTTTTGCTCCGAAATATCTCGCATGAAGGAATAAAAGCGATACCCCTCCGACGATTGAACTGATGCTACCGTCAGCTCCATGAGAAATTCTTCACCATTTCTACGCAGTCCTGGGATCTCAATCCGCTGATTCTGGATTTTGGAGACTCCTGTTTCAATAAATTTTCGCATTCCTTGGGCATGAGCCTTGCGAAATCTTTCCGGCACTATCATTGACAATTGCTGACCAATAATTTCTTGCTTATCCCAGCCAAATATTTTTTCTGCGTTTTTATTCCAAAAAGTCACTGTGTTCGATTGATCGATTCGAACAACTGCATCCATAGCATTTTCTAGCAAATTTGTCTTTTCATCTTCCAAGGCTACCTGAAGCTGAACAGTCTTTATTCTGAGCTCTTTGGCTTGCACATACATCTTTACAAAGAAGCCAATTTTGGATTGTAACAGATCTGTATTGATCGGCTTTAAGATAAAATCAAAACCGCCAACTGCCTTCATTTTATGGACATCGGTTTCCGTCTGATCTTTTCCGGTGACAAAAAGGATGGGGGTTTCAGCCGATGTGTTGATTTGACGGGCTCGCTTAGCAACTTCAAATCCGTCAACTTCGGGCATCTGAACGTCCAACAGAATGACTGCAACTTCCTGCTTGCTTAAAAACTCGAGTGCCGCTTGGCCGGAATTAAACTTGACCAGTTGATAATCGGAGCTCGTTAAAGCTGCCTCAAGGGCAATCAAGTTGAACTCGGAGTCATCAACCAAAAGAACTTTAGGTTTCAAATTTAGAGTCGGTTCCGTTGAATCCAAGCAGCCCTTTCATCATCCAAAATAAATTAGATTCATTCACCTTCTCACAGCTCATTCTGTTTTCAAATCTTAGTATCTACCCAGGCCCAATACCTTTGACGCTTAGCATGTCACCCGTGTCTCAGTTTGTTATTGCGAGGTCCAACTGTCCAACGACTCTGGTCTTTGGCTTTCATTAAAAGGAAACGAAAAGCTTAATTATCTCAATAGATTGCAAATAGATGTCACAAATGAAAGACTTTCTACGTAGACCATCTATGAAAACCTTGGCTTCTGTTATTTGCTTATTCTTAGTTTCAATCACGACTGGGCCAACTGTCGCGCAAGCCTTGTTATTGTCTCAATTTCTCGAATCTGTAAAAGCTCAAAATCCTAACCTCCAAATCGAAAAATCACTAAGCGATGAAGCTCATTCTCGAGCTCAAAGTTATCGCGTTCCCCCACCGATGGTCGGGATCATGAATATGCGTGACGCCACGGGCACGAATCAAGGGATCGAGGTGTCTCAGGAGATCCCATTTCCAAGCAAAATTTCTAAAGAAAGAGAAATCCGAAACCTCGAGGCGCAGGCGCAACGGATGGATGAGAGCTACCGGAAAAATGAAGTTTTGAGCCAAGCTCGAATTGCTTTTTTTGAATTTTGGAACGCTTTCGAAACAACTCAGATCATCAAAGAAAAAAGAGATTGGCTGAAAAAGCATTCCAAACTTGCACGCACGTCGACCCGGGCCGACAGCACGGCCCAGGTCCATCTTCTGGGAATCGAGTCCGATGTTGATTTGCTTGAAAATGAGGTCCTCGAGAGCGAGTCTTTGTTGGTGGAAAAAAGAAGCGCCTTAAAAACTTTTGCTCCCGCAGTCGATTTTGATCAAGTGCAACCCGAAATCGAAAAAATTGAACTCTTGAACATAAACTCTCAGACAAGAAGCTCCAAAATAGCCTTAAAAGAAGCTCAACTAAAAATGACCGAGGCTAGTAAAAATTTTAGGGACCAGTCGAACCTGCCAGATCTCTTGGTTCGCTACCGAGGCTATAGAGGAAACGAGATAACGGCAAAAAGTGAAGAGATCATGCTGGGAATCACACTTCCATTTCTTTTTTTCTCGCAACCCCAGGCGGAACAGGGCGAAGCCCTTGCAAGAAACCAAAGAGCATCTGCTGAGCTGTCGAAAACTGAGATTGAAACGGAATCAAGGCTGAAAGCATTGACGGCAAAAATTGAAGCTCTCAACAAGCAATTGACGACGCTGGAAAAAACGCTTCTGCCACGAGCCCACAGAAGAATGAAATTAGTCGATAATCTCTCGCCACGGACGATGGAGGGGCTCGAAGACCACAGGAGTGTTATGATTGGCTACTTGGATTTACGGCAAAAATCAGTGACTGTCCGGATGGAACTTGAGAAATCTCTTTCGGAATTGATGACTTTCGCGGATCCGGGAGTTGGGAAGTGAATCGTCGTGTCTTTCTAGGCTCGATTCTTTTCTACTCTTTGACAGCGGCTTTTGGCTGCATGCCGAAAGGTGCTGGCTCGTCTCCTGAGACAACTGCAGTGCCGTCGACCTCACATGAAGGCCCCGAGGGTTATTATACTTGCTCGATGCATCCCCAGATTCATCTTCGCGAGCCAGGCAAATGTCCGATATGCGGGATGCCTCTGATTAAAATCAAAGGACAGACCCAAAATTCAGATAAAAATTCAGATAAAAATTCAAAAGACCAACAGCGAGCTGGCCTTGAAATTTCAGAGGCACAAAAACAAAATGCGCAGATTTCAAAATACACCGTTTCAAAAAATGATCTTTCAGTTTCTATCCCAGTAGCTGGTCGATCGCTATCATCGAAGGAAATTGCCTTTCAGATTTACGAATCGGATTTGAACTTCGTCAAACGGTCCAGTCTCTTTTCTGGAACTTTGACTTCGCAGGCAGATAAAATTTTGAAGGGTCACATCGTGGCAGTTGATCGGCTCATCGATCCTTCCAGCAGAACTGTGCGAGCTGTCGGAGTTCTCGAGCAAAATTTCAACATGAACATTGAAAGTGGCTTTCAAGGAAAAATCACCAGCACTTTGAAAAACTCCCTGGTCATCCCGATTGATGCCGTCTTGCACACGGGAACACGAGACATCGTTTATGTTTTTTCTACAGATGGAAAGCTTCGACCTCAAGAAATCCAAGTTGGCGCAAAAGGCGATTTGGAATACCAGGTGCTGTCTGGCCTCAAAGAGGGTGACATTGTTTCCACTGGAGCAAATTTTCTATTAGATTCTGAAGCTAAGTTGCGAGGATTTTAAATGATTAAAAAAATTATTGAGTTCTCTGCTCACAACCGCTTTTTGGTTTTGATCGTCACTGCCGTTCTGATGGGCTTTGGAGTTTACTCGCTTAAGAAAATCCCCTTGGATGCGATTCCTGATCTGTCAGATACCCAGGTGATAATTTATTCTAAATGGGACAGATCCCCCGAGATCATCGAAAAACAGGTCACCTATCCTATCATCGCTTCTCTTTTGGGTGCGCCGAAAATTAAATCTGTGCGCGGTTTTTCTGATTATGGCTATTCTTATGTTTACGTTATTTTCGAAGACGGGACTGATCTCTACTGGGCAAGAAGTCGAGTTGTTGAATATTTAAGTCGGATTTCTGCCCAGCTTCCGCTCGGTGTGCAAACTGAATTGGGACCTGATGCCACCAGTGTCGGCTGGGTCTACCAGTATGCGCTGACAGATGACTCAAAAAAAATGAACTCAGCTGATTTGAGGTCACTGCAGGATTGGACTTTGAGATACCAGCTGCAATCGGTCCCTGGGGTCGCCGAAGTTGCAAGCATTGGTGGCTTTGTGAAGCAATTCCAAGTTCGAGTCGACCCCAGAAAATTAGAGCTCTTGCAAGTGACTTTGCCTCAGGTGCTGGAGGCCGTTCGCAATACCAATCAAGAAGGTGGCGGTCGAGTCATCGAATATTCCGGCCAAGAAGCCATGGTCAGGTCACAAGGACTGGTCTCAAATGTTGAAGATATTGAAAATGCGGTCGTCATATACCCTTTAAAAAGCCAAGCTCCTATTCTCATAAAGCAGGTCGCTAGTGTTTCGCTGGGCCCCGAAATGCGCCGGGGAATTTCCGATTTCAACGGCCAAGGCAATGCAGTTGGCGGAATTATAGTCATGCGACAAGGCGAAGACGCTCCTTCTGTCATTTCGAAAGTGAAAGATAAAATCGCTGAAATCCAAAAATCTCTGCCTGAAGGAATTAAAATCCAAACAGTTTACGATCGCTCGGATTTGATCAGCCGGGCGATGGAAACTTTGAAAAGCACCTTAATTGAAGAGCTTGTAATTGTCAGTCTGGTGATTCTTATTTTTCTTTGGCATGTGCCTTCTGCAATTGTTCCCATCGTGACAATTCCAGTTGCGGTTTTGCTGGCCTTTATTCCGCTGGTTTTGCTCGGCCAAAGTTCAAATATTATGTCACTGGCTGGAATTGCAATTTCAATTGGCGTACTGGTTGATGGGGCCATTGTCGAAGTAGAAAATGCTTACCGAAAGATTCAGCACTGGAATGAAAATGGAAGAAAAGAAAATTTCTTTCAAGTCCGTCTTGAAGCCTTGATGGAGGTGGGGCCTTCAGTTTTCTTTTCCTTGCTGGTCATTGGAATTTCATTTTTGCCCATTTTTACTTTGATCGATCAAGAAGGACGATTGTTTAGGCCCCTGGCTCTGGCAAAAAATTTGACTATGTTGATTGCAGCTGTTCTGGCAATCACTTTGGATCCTGCCCTGCGAATGCTTTTTGCGCAGCCGAATGAATTCAAAGGGCCAAGCAAATGGCTCAACAAGCTCGGAAATATTGCACTTGTTGGAAAGTATCATTCCGAACATCAGCATCCCATCAGCCGAAGGCTCTTTGCAGTTTATGAGCCCCTCTTGCATTGGATTTTGCTGCGAAGGAAAAGAGTCTTGGCTATTGCCGGAGTCGCTGTTCTTTCGATCATTCCTGGTTTTATGCTTTTAGGCTCTGAATTTATGCCGACTTTGCACGAGGGAAGTTTGCTTTATATGCCGACCGCCTTGCCCGGGCTTTCTGTTTCAGAGGCGCAAAGAGTTTTAACTCTTCAAGATCAAATTTTAAAAAATTTCCCCGAGGTCGAAAGTGTTTTTGGCAAAGCCGGGCGCGCTGAGACATCGACCGATACGGCCCCTCTTTCGATGATTGAAACTACAGTGGCTTTAAAAAGCAAAGATCACTGGCGAAAACAAGAAAATTGGCACTCAAGCTTTTGGTCATCACCCATTTCTGAAGAAGAACTAGTCAGCGAAATGAATGAAAAGCTGAATTTTATTGGTATGCCAAATATTTGGACTATGCCAATTAAAAACAGGATCGACATGCTTTCGACTGGAATTCGCAGCGCGATCGGACTGAAAATTTTCGGCTCGGATTTAAAAACGATCGAAAAAATTGGCCGACAAATTGAAATCAGTTTAAAACAAATGCCTGGAACCAGAACTATCGTCGCCGAAAGAATTGCTAGCGGTTATTTCTTGGATGTCAGTTTCAATAGAAACAAACTTCAAACCTATGGCCTGTCCCTGAAAGAGGCTCAGAACCAAGCCATGAGCGCCATTGGTGGAGAAAATGTTTCAACAGCTCTGATCGGAAGAGAGCGCTACCCGATCCAAGTTCGGATGGCTCCAGATTTTCGCCAAAATTTACAAGCCATCAAACGGACCCTCATTTCGGCACCGACCGGAGCGCAAATTCCATTAAGCGAAATTGCCGAAGTCAAAATCAACGAGGGCGCTTCTATGATTCGAGATGAGAATGCATCCCTGGTCGGCTACGTCTATGTTGATTTGGATCCCAAGCAAACAGATATTGGCTCTTATGTTGAGAAAGCAAAACAGCTGGTTCAGGAACAGGTCCAGCTGCCAACTGGCTATACCGTTGCTTGGAGTGGTCAATATGAAAACATGGAAAGAGTCAAAGAGCGTTTGAAAATCGTCGTGCCACTGACTTTATTTTTGATCATTTTACTTCTGCATTTCAATACACAGTCTTGGATAAAAACCGGAATTATTCTTTTGGCGGTACCCTTTTCATTGATTGGCGCCGTTTGGTTTTTAGTCTTTTTAGGTTTTAATCTTTCTATTGCAGCCTGGGTTGGAATGATTGCCCTGCTGGGACTGGACGCTGAAACTGGAGTCTTCATGCTGATGTATTTAGATCTTGCCTACGGCGATCGAAAGAAAAAAGGACAGATGAATAATTTGAAGGACCTTCATGAGGCAATTATCGAAGGGGCCGTGCACCGGGTGAGACCCAAACTGATGACAGTGATGGCTTTATTTATGGGCTTAATCCCAATTATGTGGTCGACGGGAGCAGGTGCCGATGTCATGAAGAGAATTGCAGCCCCCATGATTGGCGGCCTTTTGACCTCGTTTTTACTAGAGCTGTTAATTTACCCAGTTGTTTTTTATATTTGGAAAGAAAAAGAGATGTCCGCTCAGAGATGATGGCAGCTTTTCTAACCATTCAAACGCAGACTCGATGCAGATTCAATGTGAGTGCGGCAAATTTTCGGCAGAGTTAACAAAATTTCCAGAAAACACACCTGGCCGTCTGATGTGCTACTGCGACGACTGTCAGATTTATTTACATCACCTGGGACGCGCCGACTTATTCGACCCGGTCGGTGGAACCGAGATAGTCCCGGTTTACCCTTCGGAAATTAGGTTCGTTAACGGTCAAGAGCTCTTGAAGGCTTTGCGTCTTTCGCCGAATGGAATGTTCCGTTGGTCGACAACATGCTGCAACACTCCGGTTGCCAACACTCGACATCAGATGCCTTATGTTGGAGTTTTCAGCCGAGTTTACAACGTTCAAGATGCTAGCTATTTGGCCAAAGTTCTTGGGCCCATCAAAAGCCGGATCCACGGAAAATTTGTCCAAGGCCCCACTCCCGTAGGCACATCCAAGAAACTTGGAGTCAAAGATATCAGAGCAGTGTTGCCGTTTATGCTGACTTCATCGACAAAAAGCACTGGACTAATAAAGTCTGTTTAATACGCGGTCCCAAATGTGTCATATTGAGAAAGTGAATGGAGATAATTAATTGAAATTGCTCGGAAAACATTCAAAGGCCTTTGAGAGTTGGGAATGAGTGTCCGATAGGTTGCTGATGTCCCAACAAAGCTTATCTAATTCACCAGCAAATAACTCACAGTTTGAATCCCTTCAAAGGGCACTTGATCAGTACGTTCAAGCTCGCAAACTTAAACTTGAAAACTTGCTAGAAAATCAATTGGGCTTCCGTGAAAGTTGGCAAATTCAAAAACGCCATTTCTTCAAAGATTTGCTGCTGAACCCACTCAATACAATCTGGGCTATTCCCTACTTCTCATTTCGCAAAATCATTGAGTCTTGCGAAAAACTGGGTTGGCAGACTGGCCATTCGTTGCTCATGAGAATTCCGCAAGCTCTAAAGACAGGTTATCAAAAAGAAATTGAGCAGATTTTAATTTTGGAATTATTTGGCATGGCAGCTCAAAATCTAAAAACCTGTGAGTTGCGCCGATACTTTGAGCACCAGATTGCTCTCAAAAATTCGCTGTCCGAAAGTGATTGGAATGAGTTTATTAGAACCGGCGAAAAACAGATTCGCGCCAGTGTGAGTGAATTTTGTGTCAGACAAAATACTTTGATGGATTTGATTTCTTCGGGATTCGTCCTCTTAGTGGCACATTTTTCGGTTGGTGATAAATCTCTGGATATTTTTCACCTGTCGCGAAAAATTGCCCAGTTGTGGGCTAAGAGGGACGCCGCCTCTCACTTCGTCTTTGGCAAAAAATGGGGCCAGGCATTTTACAATGTGGCGGCCCCGCCCCCACCCACTATGACGCAAATTGTGATTACAACTGCCATCGGAATTTCAATTTTGGCTCTTCTTAGCACCTTTGCTGGGGCGCTCAGTTATCCTTTGCAAAAGACTGTGGGATTACAGAAAATGCAATTGGAAAGTTTGATCACCTCAGTTGCTGACAAATTACTGATCGAACTTTCTAAAAAGATCAAACAGATAAATTCGGACACATCTCAGCTCATCAATTCGAAGCCAGCGTAAAACTTCTTTCTCGAAGATTTCTTCGTTTAAACCTGCATGAATCCAGACTGCAGCAATTGTTTGCAATTGAATCAAGCTGCTTGTCGTGATTAAATTATGTGATTCAGTGTTCGAGAATAAGCTTGGTAAAAGATTCTAAAGATATTTTATGTGGGGGATAACATGCCACAAATCAAACTGTCAGACTATCAGTTGGCTGAAGCAGTCCGGGATTTCCATCGGGATGGATTTTTGCTACTCAAAGACTTGCTACCAAAAGAAAAACTGAAATTGTGGGCTGAGACCTTTGCCCCACTTTTAACTGAACATCTTCGCACCCAGGCTGATCCCTCCTTTCGAGGGGCGCAACGTTATTATATCACTTTGCCATTCCGTCCGCCCTTTGCTGATCCTGAATTTTTTGAGAACGAAACTGTGCTTGCGCTGGTTGAAAAAATTGTTGGAACTCGCTTTGTGATGTGCCAGTTGGCCAGTGACACCCCACTCGAAGGGTCAGACTATCAAGAGATTCATTCAGATGCACTGCCACTTTTTCCGGAAGAAGAAATCGAAACTCCTTCCTTTCAATTGGCCATGAATTTTGCACTTTGCGATGTGACTTTGAACAATGGGCCGACCGACATCACGCGTGGAACTCATCGAATCAAAAAGGAAGTGGGATTGCAAAAAATAAAGTCTGGCGAGATTCGAATTGAACCTCTCGAGATGAAGTTAGGTGATGTTCTTTTGCGAGATGTTCGCGGCCTGCACCGCGGAAGTCCGAACCGTACCGACACTGCGCGGCCGATGGTGGTTATTGGTTACAGTCGAAGTTGGCTTTTGAGACCCGAAGTTTCGATTCAAATTCCGCGACTTCAGTTTGAAAAGCTTTCGCCTCGCGCTAAAGATTTCTTGCGGTTCAATCCTGTTGTCGAATCCTCATTGGACACTCCTCTTGTGGAAACTTATAAAGCTTTTGCTTATTAAGCTGATTGCTGAATAGTCCCAACATTTCAACTGTCTAAAACACTTGAAAGCGTGGAAGCCTTTTTAAAAATTAGATCGATGGAAAAACGGGAGCCTTGTCCCGGATTGCTTTTGACCTCGATTTTCCCACCCATTAGCTCGAGAAGCTGCTTGCAGATCGAAAGCCCCAGTCCAGTGCCACCAAACTTGCGAGTGGTCGAACCGTCTTGCTGAGAAAAGGACTGAAACAACTTTGGTCTAAATGATTCAGGAATTCCAATCCCAGTATCGCAAACTGAAATTTGCACTTGAAGCGAATCTGGGCCGATATCCGTCATTAGCAAATCCAGTGAAATTTTGCCCTCATTGGTAAATTTGACTGCATTGCTAAGTAAGTTAACTAAAACTTGCCGCAGTCGTTGCACATCTCCAAGCAACTCGACCTTGGCACCTGGTAGGTCGAACTTAAATTGAAGATTTTTTGCCAGCGCCGCAGGCTGAAAAACTTTTTGCAAGTCGTTTAAAACTTCTCGCAGATCAAATTCTCTGGTTTCTACTTTCAGCATTCCCGCTTCCATTTTAGAGGAATCGAGAACGTCATTGATTATATCCAGTAAGCTTTGAGCCGAAAGCACAATAGCTTCGGTGTACTGCTTTTGTTGAGTGGTTAACTGAGTGGATGTCAGGAGCTCGGACATTCCGATCACTCCACTGAGAGGAGTGCGGATTTCGTGGCTCATCATCGATAAAAATTCAGATTTGACTCTGGCCAGGCGGACCGCATTTTCTTTTGCAATCTGAAGTTCAGTGTTCATATCAACCAACGCGGTCATGTGAAATCGAAGTTCAAGCAAATTAGTCACCTGGCGAGACAGAGATTCTAAAACAGAGTATTGGTATTTTTCTAATTTTAAGGGTTTCGTATCCATCACACACAAAGTGCCTAATTTCTTTCCGTCTTTGGATTCGACAGGTGCTCCTGCATAGAACCGGATCTGTGGTCCAGAGACTACAAGAGGGTTGCCTGCAAATCGAACGTCTTTGGTGGCATCGGAAACCACAGTAATCCCATCTTTCAAAATTGCATGCGCACAAAATGCGATGTCTCTTTCAGTCTCAGTCACATCAGATTCAATTCCATAGGCCGATTTGAACCACTGACGTTCGCGATCAATCAAACTGATCACCGACATTTCAGTCCCACAAACCATCGATGCCACTTTGGTAATATCATCATAAGCTTTTTCAGCCAAAGTATCGAGAATCTGATATTTATAGAGGGCCTCGAGCCGAGCTTCTTCATCTAATGGTTTTGTTGGTTTTTGCAATTCGAACCTTTCTTGAAAATCTGATTTTATCATACCAAGATAAAAAAGTTCTTTCAATGTCCAAGCTTCAATTCGGTTAGCTCCATTGCTATGAGGGATGGTTCTTTGACAGGTCAAGGTAAATTCTGAATACTGTTAGCACCAGTGAACTTTTTGAGACTTCCCGACCCTCTTCTGACGGCTCTTTATGAAGACGATGACATTTTGGCCATCGACAAACCCTATGGTTTCAACGCCCACACCAATGATTCCAAAATTCTTCATTCAGAGTGGATTCAAGATGGTTTAATCGAAATTTACGAAAAGCAGCTGCAAAGAAAATTGCATATCATCCATCGCCTCGATCAAACTACGACCGGCGTGATGATTTTTGGTAAATCAGCCGAGTCTGCAAAAAAATACTCTGACTTCTTTTTCCAGCGGCTGGTTCAAAAGACTTATCTGTTTGTGACGGCTCAAAAATCAAAGCAGCTCCGGCTTTCGATCGATCAACCAATTGTACACAAAGGAAGGGAACTGGAAGCTCAGACTGACTTTCAATTTCTCAAGCGCTCTGATTTTTTTGAGTTGTGGGAAGCTCAACCTCACACGGGCCGAAATCATCAAATCAGAATTCATGCGCAAGCAGCCCAACTTTCTATTTTAGGTGATCCTAAGTATTGGGGCGCTCACTTTCCCTTTCTTTGTCTTCACAACCACAAAATTCAGTTTCCCAATGGCATTGCCATTCAATCCCGCCCGCCTCTATTTTTTGAGGATTTGCAATATTTGGAAGATGAAGTTTTAGCTAAACTGTTCTTTCAATCTGACCGTCGGCTTCGACTTTATGCAGGAAAAGATAAGATTCAAGAATCCTTCCGCTACGCATGGCTGGGTGCGACTGAAAAAACTCCCGCGCTGATTATTGAAAAATACGGAAAATTCTTGGTTTGTAATTGGCCAAAGGAAACTTGGAATGATCTTGACCGAGATCGACTTTCAACATTTTCAAAAGCTGTTCAAACTCCTATGCTCGTTAAGCTTCCATCACTCTCTACAGACAAAAGTAAAGGCTCTAGTAAAGCCTCTTACGCACCCAGGAATTTGCAACTGGGTTCCGCTTCAGAAAATCAAGACAGCTCCATGTGGATGGTTTGGGAAAACCAAATGAACTTTACAATTCGCACTGATTTAGCAGCAGCCGTTGGACCACCAACTGCCTTCAGGCTTCAGAGGCATTGGATCTTTCAAAATTGTGCAGGAAAAACAGTTCTCAGTTTATTTTCGCAATCCGGAGCTTCCAGTTTGGCCGCGGCGAAAGGTTCAGCGCTGCAAGTGACTTCGGTTGAGCTTAACAAAAGTCTATTGGCCTGGTCGAAGACAAACTTTGAAATGAATGAGCTCAATCCGGCCGCTTTTCAATTCTATTGCCGTGACAGCCTGACTTTTCTTGAGCAATGCATTATG
>JAYTZS010000045.1:0-6355 GCA_043741885.1 Bdellovibrio sp.
GTCCATTTCTTTGTTCCCTGCAACTGAAGTACGAAATTCATGTTTTGATCGAAGTGGGTCGCGGTGCCCTTTCCATCTGGAGTTGCATAGACCAGACAGCGAGAGTAAGTCGAAAGAGGCAAGCCTAAATCTTTTTTCAGAGTGGCCAGCCAATCTTCCAGAACCGGTGACAAGCTTTGCACTTCATTGAACAGCAAGCCCATTCCATTAGAGAAAAGTTTGTTTGCTTCCTCTGACCTTGCGTCGATCGAGCTGCACTCGTCGGAAATATCTGGCAAATGGACCTGGATGGGTCGGGACCAACTTCTCAACAGAGCTGGCAAGGACTGCAGGAAGGGAAGCTGCTTCAAGGTTTTAATCGTTGGATCCAAGTCGTGAACAACAAATGGGCTGTGCGGCCAAGCTTCAGCAAAGAACTCTTTCAATGAGTGCGGAACGATCAAGCCCGCAAGTCCTGTTGCCGTCATGAGCTCAATTGCGACAGCTCTTCTAGCCGCATTTTAACCAGATCGATCGCTTTTTGCCAGAACTGAGGCTGTCGGATGTCTTCTCCCAGATGCTTTTGCACCAAATTTTCGGCAGTGGATCTTCCAGTATCTCGCAAAATAGCTTGGTACTTTGGCCAAAATTGATCTCCCAAATCTTTTCTTCGAGCATAAACACTGAGCGCGAATAGGTACCCAAACGCGTAAGGAAAATTATAGAAGCTCGCGCCGGAGATGGAGAAATGCTGTTTCGAAGCCCAAAACATCTGATCGTTTTCGCTCAAATGATCCCCGTACCAATAGTTCCAGGCTTCGTTCATCATTTCTCGAAGCTCGCTGGGACTGAGCTCCTTATTCTGGCGAGCTAAATAAAAATTTTTTTCGAAGCGGAACCTGGTCGGAATATTGAGCAGCAACCCGATGGCTCGCTCAGCTTCCATCCAAACAAACTCAAGACGTTCGTCTTTGCTTTTGCAATTGGCTTTTAGCTCATCTGATAAAACTGTTTCGGCAAAAATGCTCGCTGTCTCGGCTAAGGCCATTGGATAGTTACACTCGGAAAGTGGCAAATCTCTGAGCGCCCAGGCATGGTAAGCATGACCGAGCTCATGTGCTAAAGTTGAAATATCCGAATTGCTACCGAGATAGGACTGAAAAACTCGGGGCGTGCGAGATTTTGGAAAATCGAGGCAGTAAGCTCCATTCGATTTGTTCGCCAGCACTCGAGCTTCAATCCAACCCTCATGCGCCATCATGCTCACAAATTCGCCAAAGGACGGATGTGCTCCAGAAAAAGATTTTTGAATCATTGAAAGAGCTTGCGTAAAATCCTTGGCCGGGGCGAAGGATTTCGACGGCGCTGGTGCGAACAAATCCCAGGGATCCAATTTCTTCTTGCCAAGCAGTTGTGCCATTTTTGGCAAAACATTTTGCAGATCTTTTCGATTGTTTTCAATCGCCGTGAACATAGCATCCAACGTGCTTCGCTCGATTCGATTGTCTCTGAGGGGACCGGTGAGAAAATCGACGGGTTCGCTATGTGATTGCTTTTCGCAAACCTGCAATCTCCAGCCGGCCAAAGCATTTAATATAGCGGTGGAGGATTGTTCTTGACCTATCCAAGCTTTTTGAATGCCTTGCCAGGCTGATTTTCGTTCAGACTCTTTCGCATTTCTGGTCATGCCACTGGCTTCAGCCACTCCAACCACTTTTGACTTGCCATTGACCTCCACTGGAATTTGGAGATTTCCACTGATCGCGTCGTACAAGTTGGACCAAGCTTCGAATCCACTGCTTGAGAGAGCGGTCATCAGGATTTCTTCTGGCTCACTCAGCAAAGCCGACTTCCACAAGCGCTGTTGCTGCCACCCAAACAACGAAGCTTTGATCTTCGCATCAGCAAAAACAAACTCGAGCCAATTGCTTTCACAGCTGATTAGAAAAATCTGCACTGGCTTAAAAGTTTGTTGAACTTGTGAGCCGAGCACTTGCAGCTGGGAGCTCTTTGACTTTGCTGCTTCATCTTTTGCATCGATGGACAAAACGGCCTGCGCATAAGTTCTTAAGTTATAAAGTAGGACTTCTGCTTTCTCCTGCAAATGGACCAGCTCTTGTAAAGCTTCTACGATCTCCGGAAGAGGAGTCAGTGCACCTGATTTTTTAAGGCTTGCACGAAGCGGTAATATTTTCTGCTCAATCTCTCGGTTCCAATTGCGGACCTGCGTTTCGTCTTTGGCAAATTCTAAAGATGTGACGGATGGATATTCTGATTCGATATTCCAGGCAGGCAAGTTCACGGTACCACCTTTACTGAGCTGTGAGAGTTGCAGTTTATTTTCAGCACCCTAGCTCGAGAATGTGTGAACGTCTCTCGGAATTTGCTCAAAAACGCAGAGAAAGCCAAAGATAACCAGAGAAACCAAAGATTTCCAAAGAAAGCCAAAATTGACGACAAGAAAGTTTGGACTGCCGCATTGACAAAACCCGTAGCAGAGATAAACTCGGCCCATGATTTTCCCCTTAAATTGGCGACTTTCTCCCGCAGTTGAAAATGCAAGTGACCAAATTTTGGATCGCTTTCTTGCTTACGTGGCGTCTAAAAAATTAGAACTTTACCCAGCTCAAGAAGAAGCAATACTTGCCTTGTTGGACGGTAAGAATGTGATCCTCAATACCCCCACTGGCTCAGGAAAATCTCTGGTTGCGTTGGCTCTGCATTTTCAATCTCTCGCTCGGGGTCGGCGGTCTTTTTATACTTGTCCAATCAAAGCTTTGGTCAATGAAAAATTTCGCGATCTCTGTGCTGATTTTGGACCGGACCAGGTTGGAATGATCACTGGCGATGGCTCGGTCAATCCAACAGCTCCGATCATCTGTTGCACGGCTGAGATTCTTTCGAACCTGGCCCTGCGAGAAGGACAGCTAGCAGAGGTGGATGATGTAGTGATGGACGAGTTCCATTTCTACTCGGACAAACAAAGAGGAGTGGCTTGGCAGGTGCCGCTTCTGTCGTTGCCACAAACTCGATTTTTATTGATGTCAGCGACTTTGGGCGAGATGGAATTCTTTTCTCGGACTCTGACCAACCTCAATCACCAGCCGACCGAAATTGTGCGCTCCAATGACCGTCCTGTACCTTTGGATTTTGAATATAGAGAGACTCCCCTGCATGAGACAGTGGCTGATTTGGTGCAAAAAAACTTGGTGCCGATTTATCTGGTCAATTTCTCGCAGCGAGAGGCGGCCGAAGAAGCTCAAAACCTGCTCAGTGTTGATTTCGCGAGCAAAGAAGAAAAAAAGAAAATCCAAGAAGCATTGCAAGATGTGAAGTTTCAAAGCCCTTATGGCAAAGAGATTCACAAAATTCTGAGGCACGGGATTGGCCTTCATCATGCGGGGTTGCTGCCGAAATACCGAGTTCTGGTCGAGCGGCTGGCGCAACAGGGGCTGCTGAAAGTCATCAGCGGGACTGACACGCTTGGCGTCGGAGTCAACGTGCCGATTCGAACCGTGCTGCTAACAAAACTTTGCAAATATGACGGCGAAAAAACTTCTCTGCTCAGCGTGCGCGAATTTCATCAGATTTCTGGCCGAGCAGGTCGGCGGGGCTTTGACACTCGCGGAGCCGTGGTGGCTCAGGCCCCGGCCCATGTGATCGAAAATCTAAAGTTGAAATTGAAGGCAGCGGATGATCCAAAAAAAATGCGCAAACTTGTGCTTAAGAATCCACCGCCGCAGGGATTCGTGATGTGGACAAAAGACACCTTCCAGCGTTTGATCACATCCTTGCCAGAACCTTTGATTTCTCGATTTCAAATCAATCATAGCATGCTTCTCAGTGTTCTCAGCCGCACCGGAGGTAGACGAGCTCTGCAGAGTTTGATCCGCCAATCGCATGGACCTGCAGGACAAAAGAAACATTTGCGAAAATCTGCGTTTGAACTTTTTCGCTCATTGCTTGAGCGTGGAATCGTCGAGCTGGTCAAACTATCTGGAGTCACAAACATTCGAGTCAACTTGGATCTGCAAACCGATTTTTCGCTGAATCACTCATTGTCTTTGTATCTCTTGGACACGATTCAGCTGGTGGATCCTCAGTCAGAAACTTATGCACTGGACATTCTGACTTTGGTTGAGTCCATTTTAGAAAGTCCAGATCTGATTTTGCGAAAACAGCTCGACCGAGTCAAAAGCGAAAAAATGAACGAGATGAAAGCCGCGGGAATCGAATACGAACAGCGAATGGAAGAGCTGGAAAAGCTCGAGCCACCCAAGCCGCACAGAGATTTTATTTATTCCACATTCAACCAATTTCGCGAAAAGCACCCTTGGGTAGGTCAAGAAAATATCCGCCCGAAATCAATTGCTCGAGAGATGTATGAAACTTTCCAATCTTTCGGCGATTACATTCGAGATTATGAATTGCAACGAGTCGAAGGGCTCTTATTGCGCTACCTTTCGGAAGTTTACAAGGTGCTAGAACAAACTGTTCCAGAGGCCGCCAAAAATGATGAGCTTCGTGAGCTGACTGATTATTTCGAATCCATGATCCACCAGGTCGACTCGAGCTTACTTGAAGACTGGGAAAAAATGCGATCCGACTCGGGTTCCGAAATCCTGCCAGATCACAGAAAGAAGATTGCTGATGCGAAAGCAACGGCTGTGTCGTCAGCGGCCGCGCAAAAAGCTTTGCTGATCAAACTGCGAAATCATATTTTCAGCATTGTTCGAGTGCTCGCACAGAAAAACTATGCCGCGCTGATTGAAGAAGATCTTGTTCAAGTGGACCCGGTGATAGTGGTGGAAATTGAAAAGCGGATGCAGGATTATTTTAAACACCATGAAAGAATCGCCATCGATCCATCAGCTAGGCGGCCCCTTCACACTCGGATTGAAGAAACTGCTTCAGTTTGGAAAATTGAGCAGACCTTGGTGGATCCAGAAGAAGCCAATGATTGGGTGCTCAATTTCGAGTTGAACGTGCAAGACTTTCAGCAAGCAGAGCTGCCCCTGTCGCTTTCCAAAGCACTTCGCTTGATCTCGGTTCATGAAATCGGCGGCTCTCTACAAAATTAGAGAGACTGCTTATGGAGACTACTTATGCAGACTACTTAGTGAGACTGATTAGAGTCAGAGAGAAACTGCAAAGGGAGCCAAAAGCTTGTTCAGCCGAGCCCTAGCATCAAGGGTCATCGACTGAAATTGAATTCGCCTCGACAGCATCGTCGTGCCGACCATCGCCCCGCGAAACAATACATAATTTTTGTTCCGGTGTGAGGTTTGTTGTATCAAAATGATATCAAATAGGGTTTTTGAGAACTCAATTGGCAAAACTTCCTTCAACAACAGCCCGCCACAAGATAAATTTTGGCATTCGGTGCGAAAAGCTCGGAGGTGATTGGCAACCAAAACGGTCAATTGAACCGAACATCTCTCGGTCTGGCGACGCCCATGGGGGACCTCCCACTGCGGCCCATCCTTTGATAACAAGGAGGCTTCCGGATACAGATTCAAAAGCTCAGATTTTTCTCGCTCGTATCGATAACGCCCAGGTTGTTCAGCGCGAAAGCAAAAAGAATTCATTGGCATGATCGGCCTCCCATCAGATGTTAAAGCAAAGTACAGGCCGAACCGTCCAAGCCGACACAGGCGCTTATGGGCCATTTGATCAGTCGAATTCCTGGTCGAATTTGTTCTGCCAACATCCACGGGAAGCGCTAGGTGTGCAATTCCTCTGGGGAATTTTGTCATGAGTGATGAGATTGATTCTAGCAGGATCGTCAAAAAAATAACCATGTCTAGCGCTCTTCTATAAAAAATGGGTCAGTTTTTATAGAAGATTGAACATATGATTCCCATCGGAAAACGACGATCATGGCTGAAGGGATGCAAGCACCTTGGGCCTCTATTTAGAAATAGATGAGGATGCTCGGGTCACGGAGTTTAAGGACCGTGGCCTGAGTTTTTGTGGCCTAAAAGACTGTTTTCCAAAAAAGTTTTTTGGCGGAACGGAACACTAATAGGCCACAAACCCTGTTTTTTAAGATTTTAGGCCACGGGGAATTGATCTGAATTTGTGGCCTAATCTTGTTTTGAAGTGAGTTTTTTGAGGTCAAATATTAACCAAATTTGGCGTGAAATTTGCCCTCAGAAATTGCAGGCCATAAAAATTTAGGCCATGCGGAAAAGGCACGATGAAAACCCTCTTTATTTTGAGTTGAGAGCTTTCTCTATTTTCTCAAGACGAGCTTTGATTGCAGCGTTTTCTTGTTCAAGGTGATTAATTTTTTTGTCTTTGGCTGCGTTGTCAGCTTCCAGTTTAGCAGTCTTAGCATTGGCTACAGCCTTAACAGATGCGATTTCACGATCTT
>JAYTZS010000046.1:0-6341 GCA_043741885.1 Bdellovibrio sp.
CAAAAGAATCGAACGACCCGATTTCAGGAATGCAGCAGTCTTCAACTCGAGGTCGAGCCATCAACTGATCATAGCCTTGCTGTCCAGCACCGCTGACAGCTTGATAAGAAGCCACTTGCACTTTCTCGAGACCAAATTTTTCCAACAAGGGCTTTAGAGCCACAACAAGCTGGATAGTAGAACAATTTGGATTTGCAATGATGGTGGGAGGATCGGCCTTCAAAAGCAAATCACCATTCACTTCAGGAACAATCAAATGGTAGCGAGAGTCAGCTCGAAAGGCGGCGGAGTTGTCCACAGCCCAGGCACCGGCTGCCGCAGCTTGCGGAGCCCACTCACGGCTGATGTCATCCCCAGAGGAGAAGAAAACTAAATCCAATCCAGCAAAACAGCCAGGCTTCAATGACTGCACTGAATAATCTTTACCCTGGAGATGAATTTTTTTTCCTGCCGAGGCATCACTTGCGAAAGCTGCTAATTGAGCAACTGGGAACTTTCGCTGTTCCATCATTTCTATGAAACTTTGTCCGACAATTCCCGTAGCGCCAACCACTCCAACTTTCAGAGGTCGAAACTGAGAGTTCGTAAGTACATCTTGAATGATTTCGTTATTTTTTTCAGTGGACATCGTCATCTCTTTGTTCATCGTCATCGTCATCTTCTTCTACCAGATCAGAATCATTGGAGACTTTATCTGGCATGTAAACATTAGCCCGAATGCGTTTGTTTTTTCCGAAATTCAAAACCCCAAAAACTGCACCCAGAACAGCGTAGGTTAAGAATAAAATAAACAAGTTCACTTCAGGCCGGTACGCAACCACCGATAAAATAATCACACCAAAAATCAAATAGCGGAAAGGCAGTCGCTCTTTAAGATCCAAATCTTTGAAACTTCGGTAACGAAAAGTACTGACCATCACAAAAGCCAAAAGAAAAGTCATTGCCAACAACCCGACATTTCCATTCGCCTCGATGGAAAGATCTTGAAAGGCAAGAACCGAAGAGGCAACAATTCCAGCTGCCATTGGAATCGGCAGTCCTTGAAAATAAGCCTTTTCAATCACAGTGGCCTGAACATTGAAGCGGGCCAAACGAAGCGCCCCGCAAGCCGCATAAATAAAACAAGCAATCCAACCCAAACGTCCGAAAGGTTGCAAAGCCCAGGAGAAAAGCAAAATTGAAGGAGCCAATCCGAAGCTGACTAAGTCACAGAGGGAATCATATTCGGCTCCAAACTTGGAAGTGGAGCGAGTCAGCCGAGCCAATCGCCCGTCCAACAAGTCAAATACAGAGGCGGCAACGATGGCATAGGCGGATTTGAGAAAGTCTCCTTGCATCGCCTGGATGATTGCGAAAAAGCCGAAAAACAAATTTCCAGTGGTCACAAGATTCGGTAACACATAAATATGCATCGCCAACTTTTTTCTTGGCCGTTGAACTAAGGGGGAAGATAGAACCTGATCTTTGAGACTCATAAATTCATTTTCTTTTCTGCAAAAGTTTTACACATACGCGGAAAACGCGCCGAACACGTTAAACAAGATAGCTAATGAAGTCGCACTGAGAACTGGCAACGTCAAATTGTCATCCAATCGAAACACTGGGATCAGCTCTGACAAAGATCCTATCAATCCGCCCAACAGACTGACGATCACCAGACGATCCATCAAAAGCCAGTGATAAGTGAGGAATGAAAATGTCAAAATGGAGCAGACAAAAAAAGCAGCTAAACTTCCTTGCAAGGATTTTTGACCGAAAATTTTGTCTTTGCCGAAACGAATTCCGGCATAGCTTGCAATCGGATCTGCAAAAGCCAAAAAAAGCATCGTGAGCAAAGCAACGTTAGCTGGAAAAAGAGCAGCCACGATCAGGATACCAGTCAAAAGATAAGATGTTCCGGCCAGTTTATTGACTTCGTTTTGTCGCATGATTGGACCGAAGAGATGCATTAGAAATTCATTCAAGGCAGGACGTTTCAATCGTAGAAAATCTATCGGAACAAACGCTAGCCAGGCAATTGACAGAAACAGAATTGAAGTTGAATGAGGAAGATGAGCAAACAAACCCGCGAGCAAGGAAACCCCGCCCATGTGCCAAATTTTCCGGGCCCAATGGACATCGGATCTTCGTTTCAAATCTACAGCTCCCATCGCCTGTTCCATCATCAATAGCTCCGCAAAATAAAGGACGATTTTTGTTCTGACAACACAACTCAAGAGATATTCTAAGTCATTGGTTTGCCAAGGCAATTCGATAATACGCGGCGGCGCGGATGATTGTTCGACAGCAGCTTCTCAACAGGCTCCTAAGGCAGGGATCTTTGAATCAAATTCATCAGTGATTTCAATAAGTTATTCTGCGCTCTCATGGAGTTGAGATTGCACTGTTGGAAGGCGTGAGATTTGTCATGCTGCTGCTTCTTTTTATCGCGGGTTTTGAATTTCCTCAAAGAAATGCAGATGTTGCGTATGCATATGGGACATCGAGCGACTACATTTCCGATGTTGCTGCAGAAAAAGCCGAAAAGTTTGCTGAAGTGTTTTTGTTCATTCCGCCGCACAAAGAGAAGTCGTTGCAGGAGCTGATTTTCAATCCGTTGAGCAAAGAGTTTAAAGAAAAGTACTTGGAAAAATTTGGTGATGTCGACACAGAAGGGTTTATTTATCGTCCTGGAAATTTCAGTGTATTCGACCAAAATTACGGCCCAACGGTGGGCACCGAGACCGATATCCAAAAGAGAAGGGAATTCGCCGAGTACATGACAAAACGGCTGACCGAATACCATGTCGATAATTACCTGAAGACGGAACCGAAAATGGCGCCGCTGTTGGAGGTGAAACAAAAAATTCAAAACGTCAAAGTTGAGGTGAGTAAAAATATTCGCTTGAACATTCAATACAACTTTGCAGGTAACACACTGGACTTGATTGCAGATAATCCGTGGTGTGAATCGAAGTTAATTTTAGAAATGGACCCGCATGCATTTGGGCCTACGAGCCCTCGAGAAATGCGTTTCTGGCTTTCGAAAAGTCTCAATCATCAGCTTCTATTGAGTTCACAAGTGGCACTGACTGATGGAATTATTGGTGCCAATATCGGGCGGGCGAACACTCGATGGAATTTGAATAGCACTATTGGCGCCACGACAAATTTCAAAGCAGCTGGTACTTCAACTCGTGAAACCAGATATGCCGTCGGCGTGTCACACTCTTATTAGCTCCTACTGAGAATCTACAAATTAGAAGCTGGGAGGCGGCGGACATTCAAGGTCTGGGTGAGTGTCTCACCTTTTTCGCCTTTGGCCTGAATTTTTAATTCATTTACTCCTTCATTGAGATCAATGAAATCAGTCGTGAACTTTTTTTGGTTGAGAAAAATGACTGCTGCGGTAAAGCCGTTTGTTTTATTGGTCACTGTAAGATCTTTCCAACCTGGTTTGAAACAAGAGGATCCTCGAAGCCGAAGCAGTCCCCCGGCAACACTCTGAATTGATTTTTTATTGACGCAGGTGAAATCAAGCACGACGGACTTCGAACGTATTCCTTTTTGTGAAATCTTTTCCCCGGCATTGGCTTTTGAAAGACTGGCCGGCTGACGGGCTGAAGAGACGGTCTCGTCCTTTGCTAAGTCGATTGGCTCTTGAATCACCGAATAGACGGCTGGACCTCCGAGAAGAGTGACCAAACAAAATGTGATCGTTAGGAATCGACGTTCTTGCATACGAAACGATTCGGCAGAAATTTGACGGGACTAAAGTCGAATCAATGGAGGATTAGTACTTATTTCGATTTCTCGATGCTGATTGCAAATTTTTTGACGCCGGCAGTTTTCACGACATCAATTATATGGACTACAGTCCCGTGAGGAACTTCTTTGTCAGCTGCAATAATCGCCTGGACGTCTGGGTTTTTTTCAACTTCCTGCTGAGCTTTTGCAGCAATTGCGGCTTCGTCTGCAGTTACTCCGTTCAAATTCAAAGCGCCTGTTTGAGCGATCGATATGCTCAGATGGCTTGGCGTGCTTTTGTCACCACTGGCGGATTTTGGCAAATTCACATTGATTGCTGGTTTCATGATCATTGGGGCTGTGACCATAAAAATAATTAGAACAACCAAAATAATATCAACCAAAGGAACCACATTGATCCCCGAGATTGCATCATCATCATTTGAACCCGACTGCATCGCCATATCTTATAAACCCTTTTTCTTGGCGTAAGCTAAACAGAGCTCTTTGACGGCTTCGAGACTTTGCAAGGTCGAACGAACTTGGCGCTGAAAATAATTGTAGGAAATGACCGCGGGGATGGCTACAAAAAGTCCCGCCGCAGTAGCCACAAGAGCCAAGGAAATTCCCGCCATCACCGTCTGTTGGCCCGCTTCTGAACTGTTCGCTAAATCGTTAAATGCTTTCATAATTCCAAGAACTGTTCCAAGCAGACCAATATAGGGAGCATTGGATCCGACAGTGGCTAAGAAATTTAGGAACCGTTCGAGCTCAGGTCGCTCAATCAAAGAATAAGAATTGAACGCTTCTTCTAGACCCTTGCTTCCACTTTCTCGGATGTGCTTCATTGCATAAGCCAGAGCGCGTCCTTCAATGGTATCAGGATCTTTTGACATGCTCTCCACATCCTCAATCGTGTGAGTTTGCAGAGCCGCGCGAATTTTATTGCGAACTTCTTGGCTCGACTGATGGATTCCGCGCAGATAAAAAAAACGTTCCAAAATCATTCCCAAACTGATGATGCTCAGGATGACAAGCACCCAAAGAACGGCCTGATCGGCAATTTGAGCCACTGAGAATATTCGTTCTGTTAACATATTTATTTCCTTCGATTCAAACAAAGAGAGCTTTTCAGACTCGATTATCTCTGGTTATATTTGGAGCGGTCAAGGGCGAAGGCAAGGCGATTGAAACAAATGAGACTATTCTCTTGAAAAAAAATCTTGTGAAAAAAAAATTCCCGTCTGGCAGCCTTTCAAAGGTGGGGCTCAAGGTAGGATTGAAAGTAGGAATTGTTTTGGCAGCAATGGGAATTCTTGCCAGCAGCTGCCATCTGACTCAACGAGCAGCGCCATCTGTTTTGATCCTTGCGATTGAACAATTAGGAGTCAACGAAATCAACTGCCCCCTCGAGAGCCGCAGTAATGTGCAAACTGGAAATCAACCTGAGGTCCAAGGCAGAACGGAGACTCAACAGGAAGTTCGTCCAAACAGTTTAATTTCTCCTGCTGGCTCATCTCGCTCGGGAATTTCTCTCATGTGCCAAGCATCGGTTCGCTTCACGCATGCTTTTACAACTTCCCCGCTGGCGGGCCCGGCCTTGGCTTCACTGTTGACTGCACAGTATCCAATTCAACATGGCCTTCGCAACAATAAATCAATGCTCACAGGCCGTAGTTTGACTGTCACCGAAGCAGCCCAGCAGCTCGGGGTTGCAACTTCTTTTTTTTCTGGTGGTGCTCCTGTCTTACGAAAGCTCAACCTACAGCAGGGATTTGAAACTTTTGACGACAATATTGCGCCAACTGGCAACTTGCTCTTTCGTCCGTTTCGAAAAACTGAGAAAATTTTTGAGACTTGGCTGAAAGATATAGGACACCAGCCTTTCATGTCGATTTTTTATCTGCCGGATCTTAATTTTCCTCATACAGCCACTTTCAATTCTTTAGGAGAAGCGCGCGAACTCAATTTCGAAAGTCAGCTAGAAGAGTTCGATGACTCGTTGTATGTTTTGATCGATGCCATGAAAAAACGGCACCTTTGGGATTCAACTATGGTCATTCTTGTCGGCTTGAATGGTCCTTCGATCACCAGGACCACTGAGCTTTCGCCCACCGATCTATTTAGTGAACGCACGCAAGTCAGCCTACTGATCAAACCGGCACAAAAACCAAGAGATGAAGGATTGAATTGGGGATTTGATCAAAACGTCAGTCTCGCTGATATTGGAAGCACTCTATTTTCAATGTACAACTCGCAACCAGCGCCCTCAATTCCGCAATTGCCGGTGTTAAATTTGCAACGTGTTCTAAAGAATCCAAGTTCTCATGCCGAGCCTGAGGCGAATTGGAATCGGCCTGTTCTGATTGAAAGTGCTTGGCCCGAAATCAAAACACTTCGATCTGCTTTTCGCTGGAACCAATATCTTTTTTTGCTCGATGAGAATCCGACTGCCTACAATTCTTTGATCGACAAGTTGGAGAGCTCACCGATTCGAATCTCCGAATCAAGCTTGCGCATCGAATGGGAGCAGGTGATGCAAACGACACAGCAATTGAAGATTCCGCTCTCTCCCAAAATCGAACACGAAACTTACTTGAAATGGAAAGGGCTCG
>JAYTZS010000047.1:0-2173 GCA_043741885.1 Bdellovibrio sp.
CTGAGGTCCAAGCTGAAAAAGTGATTCATCCAGTGATCACTCCCGAGTTGTTGCAACATTTTTGTTTGGAGAAGGAAGAAATTTGGAGTCGTCTGCCACCACAAGATCAGACATCTTTGTTGAGAATTTATTCGACTTATTTTGGCTTTCATTCTGTTTCAGCTCTGCGATCTAAATGGGTTCCTACTGGCCCGCAAAAAGAGTTTCGCACTCCGCTTCAGATGCAAGCCGTGGTCAAATCTCAAGATATGAACCAAATAACTGAGATATTAGATTTGTCAGCCGGCGGCTGCTTTGTCCGCTCCCGAGGCCCGTTGTTGCCAGTTGGATCATCGTTGATAGTGTCGTTCAAACTGAAGGGCCAGACCTATAAAATCCAAGGTCAAGTCGTTTGGCAAAACGAAACTCAGGCGCTCTACCAAAATCGCGGTCTCGGAGTTCGATTTCAAAAGCAACTCCCCCACTTGAATAACGATCTCCAAGAGTGGGTCTATGGAACTGCATCACAATCAAGTCAAATACTAAGACTAGTGAAGAACGAAGCTGTCTAGAGTAAAGTTGGCAGCGCAATCCCATCTGCCCTTCTCCTTGAGCTTCGGCGCAGATGGGATTTAGATTTTACCAGGCGTAAATCTCAGATTAAAACTAACCAATTTGTATCGAGCTAATCTCATCGTTGAAATTGAAACTAAAAGTGAAGTCAGAGAGATTCGAAATGTCGCGATCATAGCTTCTGCAAAAACCGCCAAAGTTTTTGTGCTGGCACACCCGTTTGAGGGCCGCCTTGTACATGAGGGATTGGCGCATCTTTGGGCTTTGAGGTTTTCGAAACGAGAGCCCGCCACCTTTTCATTTTCAGTTAATGATTATGGTTTCGAAATGTTGGGACCTATTGGCTATGAGTTCCGTTCTCTTTTTGACGATGATTTTTTCTCCAACGATCAATTGCAAAATGAAGTTGGGCATTCCATTGATATCGGTGAGATGAGTCAGCGCCAGTTCCGCGAGATTGCTCAAATTGCCGGATTGGTTTTCACTGGCTACCCAGGCTCGCCAAAGACCGGCCGGCAAAAGCAAGTCAGCTCTTCTTTGTTGTACGAAGTCTTGTTCAGCTCACTCGAAGTGGACCGCATGCGAAAGACCATGGAAAGAATGGGGCAACTTCAAGTCCGCTGGATCATTTTAGAAACTCCATCACCGCTGGCTTTTCCTCATTTTGGTCGAACGAGTCGCAAGCCACTTGTCGAATGAAAAATTTGAGAGCAAAGTGGAGAAGCTGAAAAAAGTGCAGGAGAAAAAAGTCTCGGAGAAACATTTGTGAGCATCTCGAATACTCTAAGTATCGAAATTCGCGGGGAAACAATTCATTTGCTCCCCGAGAAAGCATTTTACTGGCCAGGGGCGCGAATTTTAGGATTCTCGGATCTGCATCTAGGCAAGGCCGAGAGCTTGCAAAAATTCGGCATCCCCCTCCCATCAGCTGTCCACAGCGAAGATTTCCGCCAGATCGCCCGCTTGATCGAAACCTGGCAGCCAGAGCAGATTTTTATTTTAGGAGATTTCATTCATCAGAAAAACAGTTGGACGGATGAGTTGTTCCAATCGATCGGCTCGTTTTTAACCGACTATCAGCACATCCGATGGACTTTGATTCTCGGAAATCACGAGCGCGGCTCTTTGCCCATCCTTGAGCAACTGCCGATGACACTAGCGAAGAATTCCTTGGAAGATGCGCCATTTGCTTTTACCCATGGACATTTGGAGTTGGCCACAAGCACTTCGGAGGGCGCAAGTCCCCTGTTTGCAATTGAAGGCCACACTCATCCGGTTTTGTCATTAAGTGACGGGCCACTGAAGCTTCGCTTTCCTTGTTTTGAACTCAGTGAAGAACATCTACTTCTGCCCTCCTTCGGTGTTCTGACCGGTGGCTTTGAAATTCCATTGCTCAATAAAAATCGCTATTTTGCGGTCAGTGAGAAAGACATCTTTGAAGTCGATCTTTCAGCCAAAGCTGCTGATCGTGACGCCTCTAAATTTTGAATTAGCAGCACGACCTCTGCACGGAAAGGACTTATCCTCACAGTTGCATAAAAATATTTAATTTCGCTGAGGGTAAAAGCTGGAATGTGGCTTCCCATAATGGTTTCATGAGTTTCTAACAAAACAAAAAACT
>JAYTZS010000048.1:0-2172 GCA_043741885.1 Bdellovibrio sp.
GGCTCGGCAGCGGACAATCAAAAAAAACTAAAAGAATATATTTGGTCTTTCCCTGAACATACAGGTCTGATTTTTCAGTGGAAGCGCACCTCAGGACATGGACATATTGCAGTTGTTCAAAGAATTCAAAACGAGCTTGTGATTTACCATGCAAGTTTGAACACGTTCCGGCCCAAGGCTCAATCCGTCACTGTCGATATTTTGCTAAAAGTCTCGACAGCTAACCTCAATGTTTTTTCGGATTTTGAAAAGAAGCCCTAAACTGGGAACATCTGGTCCAGTTTGGACATGGTCGACGCATCCAATTTCTTTATAGCCTCAAGTGCTTTCATATTGTCATGAATCTGTTCGATTCGTGAAGCGCCTGTGATCACTGAGCTAACGTGCGGATTCTTTGAACACCAGGCAATAGCCAGAGCAGCCGGTGTGACGTTCAGTTCTTGAGCAAGGTTCACAAAGAGAGCTGTTTTGTTTTTTTTGATTTCGTTCGCAGCTTCTTCTGCCAACCACGACATCGACTGCAGGGCCAGCCGAGAATCTTTCGGAATGTTTTTCAAATATTTTCCAGTCAAGATTCCGGATGCCAAAGGGCTCCAAATTGTGAGCCCTAGCCCAATGTCTTCATAGAGCCGTTTGAATTCTTGGTCGACTTTTTTTCGGTGAAATAAATTGTACTGAGGCTGCTCAACAATCGGTTTGTGTAAATGATGGCGTTCCGCGATGTCATAGGCTGCGCGGATTTCATCGGCGCTCCACTCGGAAGTTCCCCAGTAGAGAGCGTAACCTCGTTGAATTATATCGTGCATAGCCCAAACAGTTTCTTCGAGGGGAGTGTTGGCATCCGGCCGATGGCAATAAACCAGATCCACGTACTCCATCTGCAATCGCTTGAGACTTCCAGTGATAGCATTCAGCAGATATTTTCGGTTCAGACTGCTTTTTCCATTCGGATCATCGGTGATTCCCCAGAAAAATTTGGTGGAAACCAGATAGGACAACCGCGGCCAAGCCAGTTCCTTCAGTGCAGCACCCATGATCTCTTCGGATTGTCCGCCAGCATAAACTTCGGCGTTATCGAAAAAATTAACTCCGTAATCTCGGGCAACGGATAGAGACAGAGTCGCCGCTTTCATATCCAGTTGTTTGCCGAAAGTGACCCATGAGCCAAAGGACAGTTGGCTGACTTTCACTCCGGCTTTGCCTAGTCTTCTGTATTCCATGGTGGATTACCTTTCTTTTGATAATAATCTTTTTATATAGATCTTTTTTGAGCATAAATAAGCAGTTCTTTTCCATTTCGGCGGTCAATGGACTGATGCCAACGGCCCCAAAAAACGAACTGAAAATGTTTTTTCAGTCTCTCTCGGATTTCCCACTCAGTGGCACCAAAAGGTGGTTCTTCTTTTCGGTCCATGACGAAGAACACTCCCAATAAAGATCCTCCGGGGGCTAAGAATTTTTTCCACAAAGCCACCAGCTCATTTCGTCGAGTCGGATCCACCGCACAAAAGCAAGTGTGTTCGAAAACAATGTCGTAACTCTGCAAATGTTCAGAACCCAGTTGAAAAAGATCACTTTCGATCCAGCGAATTTGCGGCAACCGAGCGTGCTTTTCTTGGCCTCTCTGAATGGCTTCCGGAGAAATATCGACAGCAGTTACCACGTGGCCAAGTTCGGCAAAGTAGGCGGCATCGTTTCCACTTCCGCAGCCAAGCACGAGAATTCTGGATTTTGGAAGTTTCAATCTTGGCAACATATCCTTGAGGCTTTCGGCTGGCTGATTCAGTTCCCAGCGAGGTGTCTCTGTTTGGTAAACCTCGGACCAGTATTTTTCTTGTGCGACATCTTGGCGAGGTTTCAGCCAAGGCGGCAACTGAATTTGAACTCCATCAATTGTGATAGACTCATCATCAAAGTCATCAACCAGATTGAAAAATTCAGCCTGAGCCGAGCGTGAGAAAACAAATGGGAGACCGTCAATTGAACGGCCATGAAAGCGATCCCACTCGTCCAAACTTAATGTTTCGGGTAGAAATGTAATTTCTAATTCGTAGGGAAGTTGCAAGCGCCACCCAGATTTGTATTTGACAACTTGATGCGCCACTAGCGGCTCGTCAAATGGCTCAACTAAGATTTCTAGTCCTTGAGAAACAGTAGCAAAAGCGCCATTTT
>JAYTZS010000049.1:0-6305 GCA_043741885.1 Bdellovibrio sp.
GTTGAAGGCACATAAAGCTGTCGAAAATTTGGTTTTGACTCGAGACGAGATCCGCTTCAAAGCGCTGATTGACCAAGAGTGGGGCCGACTGGCCTATGAAGGACTGTGGTGGGATCCGCTCAAGGGAGATCTTGAAGCTTTCATTGCAACAACCCAGCTTCGAGTCACGGGTTCAGTTGAGCTCAAGCTTTGGAAGGGGAGCGTGAGTATTATTGGGCGTCAGTCTTCATGGGCTCTCTACAATGCAGATTTAGCGTCTTTCGACACTACGACTTTTGACCAACGAGAAAGCACGGGTTCAGTTAAAAATTTCGGGCTTCAGGCACGTCAATTCTACCAATTGAAAGCGCAGCATGCATCGAAATTAGAAAAAATTTGAAAAAGTAAAAATGGTAATCATGAAGTAGAAGAAAAATCTGAAGAGAGAAGGGATTCAAATGAAATTGTGGAGCGGTAGATTCGGAGGAAAAACGAATCCGAAAATGGAAATTTTCTCGACGTCAATAAACCAAGATAGTCATTTGTGGTCTGCCGATCTGCGAGCATCCATCGCTCATGCGCAAATGCTAGGACATCAAAATATAATTTCGGTTTCTGAAGCTGAAATTTTAGTGCAGGGCTTGCAGAAAATACATTCTGATATGCGGGCCGGCGATCTTCAAATAGACACATCTTGCGAAGATATTCATTCGTTCATTGAACTCGAGCTGACTCGCCGAATTGGTGACATCGCCAAAAAATTACACACGGCTCGCAGTCGAAACGATCAGGTGGCAACTTCTTTTCGGCTTTTCCTCTCCGAATCTGTCACGGAAATTCAGTTAGCGATCCGTCAGGTCCAAGCTGATCTTTATCGCCACTCCGAAAAGGAAACTGAGACTATCATGCCGGGGATGACTCACCTTCAACATGCACAACCCGTCAGTTTGTCGCATCATTTGCTGGCTTATTTTTGGATGTTGCAAAGGGATTTTGAGCGGTTGATGGAAAGTCAAAAGCGAATACTGTCACTGCCTTTAGGCTCCGCTGCCTTGGCCGGAACTGGATTTTTAATTGATCGAGTTCAAGTGAAGGCTGCACTCAAATTCCATACTGTCAGCGAAAACAGCTTGGATGCTGTCAGCGACCGCGACTTTGTGATCGACTTTCTGTCTCACTGTTCGTTGATTTCTATGCATTTGTCTCGGTTTGCTGAAGAAATCATTCTTTGGTCTTCTCACGAGTTTGGCTTCGTTGAGCTTTCCGATGAAGTGACAACTGGCTCATCGATTATGCCACAGAAAAAAAATCCAGATGTTGCCGAGCTGATTCGTGGAAAGTGTGGCCGAATTTATGGCTCGCTGATGGGTTCTCTGACGATGATGAAGGGACTGCCTTTGGCTTACAACCGGGACATGCAGGAAGATAAGTACTTTGTCATGGAAGCTTTTCCTGTTGTCCTTCAGTGTTTGCAGATGACATCTTTGATGTTGCAAAATCCAATGTGGAAACGAGAGCGAATGGCAGCAGCTCTGTGCCGAGATTTCTCCAATGCAACAGACTTGGCTGACGATTTGGTCAGCAAGGGAATGGCATTTCGAGATGCTCATGAAGTCATCGGGCGTCTGGTAAGGCACTGTCTGGAGTTAAAAATTGGTTTGGAAGAGTTAACGTTACAACAACTGCAAAGTTTCCACTCCAAATTTGATCAGACTTCGTTGGACCGGATTCCTTTTTTGACTGTTTTAAAAAATCGAACCTCTGAGGGGGGTGCAAGTCCGGCGGCTGTGAAACTCCAATTGCAAAAGGCCCAGACGATTTTGCATGTGGACTGAATCACTTGGCAAAATGTTCAAAAAGAATCACAAAAAGAAAGAGCCGACTGTTTTATTGACAGATCGGCTCTCAAAGACACAATCCACCGTTTTATGCGTGTGGATTGAGAGTGAAGGTTCGCAGAGAAGCTGCGAATCGAGGGGGCATTAAATTTGCGACCATGTCCAAAGTGGTTCGAAGAAATCCTTCTTCTTTCACTTCGGGTTTTAATTTTTCAAAAGCTTCTGCCATCATTTCTGCTTCTTCTTTGGTAAAAAGTTGCTGAGCGACAGAAAAGATTTTAGTTTCTTCTTCTTTAATGTGATGCTCGAGATCTTTTTTCAATTTCTGAGCAGTGCCTTTCCAAGCCAAATCGATTTTATCGGCGACTTGCAAAGTTCGAAGCATTGTCTCGGCTTCCATATGTTCAGCAAAACCGTGCATAACGATGTCTTTTGCTGAATCAATTGCGCGGAGAGAATTATAAAACACAGATTCTTCAGCGCGAGAATGCGGAATCAATTCGTCCCGGATAGTTTCGATCAGTGAGTGTCGACGACTTTCATCACCAGCCCTTAAACTGACCAGTTCACTCATTAGACCTTTTAATTTTTCATGATCTTTCTTAAGAGCCTCATAAATTAACATACTAATCTCCTTGTGTGGGTGAGTCCCAGTAGATGAGTGAATCATTTTGCAAGATCAAATCCATCTTGGAAGTTTGTTATAATCTAGATGAGCCAAGAATGTGGCAAAATTCAACACTGTCGTGGCATCACAGGCGACGGCAAAAATAACTAATAAATAACTAATAATGGTCAACGCCATAGTTTCACTGCTGAAGGCTCTCGTCCTCTTTCTTCTTTTTGTGGGTATTTTGTGAGGCTCCTGTTTTCGATCGAAGACAGATTGGTCTGCATAAGTCGCGAGCCTAGCCAGTGCAATAATGGAATGAGTGGCGCGACTTTACTTGTGCTTGAGTACAAGCCCAAGTCCTAAAAATGGGGGATGGGTCAGGATGCTTGCACCAACTTACGGTGGACCTTCCAGGACAGATCCGGAGAAGATTTTCCTCTTAATAACGTTCAAATGAAAACATAAAAACTGACTTGTTTTCAACATGTTGCTTAGAAAAGCTAACGGCCACCAACTCGCCCAAAATGTGGTGACCCATCCCTTTTTGAGGACTTGGGCTTGTACTCAAGCACAAGTAAAGTCGCGCCACTCATTCCATTATTGCACTGGCTAGGCTCGCGACTTATGCAGACCAATCTCGCTTCGATTGAGAAGTAGAGCTTCACAAAACACCCACTCAAATTAGAAAGATCCAGGCTCCCGCTAGACCTGGTCAAACTGATAAGTTTGAGCGACACTCGCTAATTCAGGGCCGGTGAGGCGGTGAACTGTCCACTGATCCATCGGCTGCGCAGCAAAAGACTGGTAAAATTTAAGAGCAGGCTCGTTCCAGTCTAAGACGGACCACTCGAGCCTGCCACAGTGCCGACCGATTGCCAGTGAGGCCAAATAGGAGAACAATGTTTTGCCACATCCGTGGCCACGAAATTCTGGAAGAACAAACAAATCTTCCAAATAAATTCCCGACTTACCCAAAAAAGTCGAGTAACTGGTAAAATAAAGTGCGAAGCCTACTTTTTTAGAGTCTATTTCTATGAAAACCACTTCCGCCGGAGCCGGGATCTGAAAAAGTGACAGACGCAATTTTTCTTCTGTGGCAAAAACTTGATCCTCTAGCTTTTCGTATTTTGCTAAAGCTTTAATAAATACTAAAAGGGTTTTCATGTCTTCGGGCAAAGCCTTGACGATTCTGAGCGGTTTCATTTTAACCTTTTCTTTGGAAAGCTTTCCTTCGCGTAGCAAGTGAACTAAGAATGAAAACGATGACTTTAAATATTCAATCTTCTTCAGGAAGATCTTTAAGTTTAGAAACAGAGCAAGTCAAAGTCTTGGACTTGCGCGACCGCGCCCTTTTTGCTGCTAAAAAAGCCGGAGTATTTTTTGCTTTGGCCGTTGCCTCGGTGTTTATTCCAGTGTTCCATTTTGTTTTGGTCCCGCTTTTTTTACTTCTAACAATTTTGACCTTTTGGAAAAAATCCAGGGCTCATTGGAAATTTGAAAACCTCGAATTCGATTGCCTAGAATGCTCTACTCGCTTGCGCTTAAATGATGGCTTTGAGAAGCCACCGTTTCGAGTGTTCTGCAATTTCTGCCATCAGCACCTAAAAATTGTCTCGGTCTGAGACACCCGCTAAAAACCAATGCCTCGATCTGAATCAAAACGGACAAAATTTCAATGTTTCATTGAGAGAAAACCCATTCCAGCCGAAAATAAATAGAGCAACGGGGAGGGGTCTTGTCATCAGTTAAAAAAGCAAACCTCAATTTGGTCTGGGGAGATATTCCATCATGGGCCTATTCAGCAGTGGGCTCCATATTGGAATGTGTGCAAAAAGTAGATCCTGAAACCTTGAATCACTGCTTGCGCGTGGGAGAATACTCTCGTCTTTTGGCACAAGCTGCAGGCTTATCCGAATTTCAGCAAAAAGTGGCCGAGTTTGCTGGTGTGCTTCATGACGTGGGTAAAATAGGAGTTGGAACGCACATCACCCATAAGCCTGGCAAATTAAATGAGCATGAATATTTACAGATGAAAAATCACTCCATCTATAGCGAAGAGATCATAGCGCCTTTGGCGGTGCATGAATTTTTTCGCCAAGTCCTGCCTGCCGTGCGGGGACATCATGAGAGAGTAGATGGGAAAGGCTATCCAGACAGTTTATCTGGTGAAGAGATTCCAGTTCTTTCTCGAGTGATCTTGATCGTCGACACCTTGGACGCTATGGGTGAAAGCCGCGCCTACCGAACCGGTCTTCCGGTCGATATGATCTACAAAGAAATCAAAAAATATTCAGGAACTCAATTTGATCCCTCACTAGCTAAAGTATTTCTCGAATCGCACAAGTTCTGGAATAAGAAGCAGCCGGATCTGGAATTATTTAATCTTACAGTAAAAAAAGCAGCCTAAAAAAGCAGCTTAACAGCTGCTTACTTAATACGGTTGGTGCTTTCAAAGATTTTATCCGCAGACTGAGCAACAAACCCTTGATAAAGTTTTCCGTTTGGCAAAGCGTAGCGCTTGGCAAATTCGTAATAGCAACCTGGTATAGAGAACGACCCTTCATCAAATCTAACAGGAATTTCTTTTGCCATGGTTGAGCTCTGCTCGAGAAACTGAGCCGGAGTCCCTTTGATCACCCCACCGGATCGGTTCAAAGCAAAGCCGTGAGACTCAATCATCGAGTTAAGGCGTGGTAAATCTTGATACTTTTTTAAGGCGTTCACATTGACCGTGAAGTGATTGGGTCGAAAACCAAAAGCAGCAACCCAGCTGGCATATTCACTTTCCTCGGCCAATTTTTGATAGAGCTGATGATTCATTGGCCAAGGGCGGCCCGAAAGACAAAATTCATCCGAGTCAATCAAGTTTTGTGGAATCTGCTCAATCAGCTTTTCGACTGTTTCTCGAATCCACGGTGAAACCTTTTCCAGTTCCAACTCACTGATGAAAATTTTCGGCAGTTCCGTACCGGGCAATTCAAAATGTTTGGCATAAAGTTTTTTCTCTTTGAAAAAATACTCACCGCTATCGACATACCCGTATTTTTCGAAAACTCGTGCGAGAGAACCGATTCCCAAGCGAGGATGATTGAACGTCCGCAGTGCGATATGGTCATTTTGCACCAGTTCGCCTTCGCCCTCAAAGAGTTGGTGGATTTGATGGGCAGCTGGATTGAGATCGCAGTAATCGACCCACATTCGTTCTAGTAGTTGATTGAGTCCTTGAGAATCGCCCATGCGCGCCCCTTGTGTTCGAAATGAGACTTTCCAGCAATTTTAGGCAGAGTTTTGACACCCAGTCCAGTGCTGATTGAATAATCAACCTCGAACGCAATCGCCATCGGATGAAGCCGTTGACAGACAAGGCTTTTATGCTTTACTCGCAAGCTTATGAAAGCAGCATTGCGCTCCATTTTGATTTCTACTGGCTTGTCTCTTTTAGGCCATTCTAGCCTAGCTGAAAGCCAAAGTCTTTCGATCATGAATTCGGTGAATGAGCCTTTTTCGCAATCACTTTCACAACCACTTTTACAATCAACTGTGACGCAAAGCCTACCTCTCGCAGGTGTGGAGAACTCCAAGCGCTGGAAGTCTCAAGGATCCGTAGTTTTAGAGAGTGATAAATATGCTAGCTCAATTCCAGGCAATTCCAAATTGGATCAAAGTCTTTTGACTTCTTTGCATTTTCGCTTGGACAATCAAGAAAAATTGGCCGATGTCGCTACGGTCGCTACAATCGCCGCCGATTTGAAATTTTCCAAATATCTCGATTGGGGTGGTTCGCAATTTGGAATCCGTGAACTTTATGGGAGCAGTCCCAATCAATTGGCTGTTCACACTTTCACCGTCGGCCGCCGCATCGAATTTTGGTCAGA
>JAYTZS010000050.1:0-6288 GCA_043741885.1 Bdellovibrio sp.
CCCAGCGAGATCCATAAAGTTTTTGAGTCATTGTTCATTGCTGCATCCCTCTACTGACCGCATTTAGTTTCTAAACAAATTCCATAAGCACTTCGCACCCAACCAGGACTAACGCCTTCCGTAACAAAACTGCTTGCAGTTTTTTGCTCGGCGACTTTCAGTACTTTTGAGTGTTCTGAAAGGCCCAACGGAGTTCCAACTGCAGCAATGTCAGAAAATTTGATCGGTCGTTTGGTCGCGATAAACTCATTAATATTAGTATTTCCTTCACTGACAATTGTGTGCCAGCGCAATCCCGATTTCGCATAGGTAAAACCAGCTTCGCTATCCTCAGTGTCTCGCAAATAGCGAAGATCGGCGCGATTTCTGAAGGTTTCAAAAGCATAATTTCGAGCCGCAATCGAATTCAGAATTCCTGAATGGATCAAACCAAAAAATCCCAAAGCAAAATTCACCAGCAAAATAAAAATTGTTAACATCGGAATGATCTCAATCATGGCGTTGCCGCGAGAGTTTTTTAACATCCGTTGTCCTCCCATGGAGTTGCAAACGGAGCTTGAGAAGGATGAAAGGCTTTCAGAGCTTGAGCTCGGTCTTCCATGTACTTGTAACATTCGGCTTGGCTGATTTCGCGAATCAACAGGGCGGCGATTTTTGCTTGAAACCCTTGGTTGTTTGGATCTTCTACGTTTCCTAACAGGGGCATTTTCAATTCTAGCAGGTGGGCATGAAACAAAACTTGCACGCCCTGTCCGGTATCTCTATTGGCATCATAATCAGATTTGAAATTGTCACCATTACCAGCTCGAATGCTTCGAGCATTCAAGTCAGCCGTAAACCAGCCATTCGAAAAAAGCGGAGCAAAAGTTTTATTTTTAATTAGTTTGTTATAGTGATCTTTAGCAACTGCTTTTTGCGCTGCTTCACTGATATTGCCAGCTGCTTGTGCCCTTGCTGCCGAGAAAACGAAGTATTGAACGGTTTCCACCGTCGACAATGTGAGGGTTAAAGCAAATGTCATGATCGTCAAACAAGTGGCGATGATGATAGCAAACATGAATTCAGCTGTGACGAATCCTTTTTGATTTTTCATCAGCTACCCGGCCTATAGGAGTTGATGCGAGCTGCCGACGATGGATGTTTTCCAGCTCCACAGCCAGACCAAGTTCCACATTCGATCATTCCTGACAAAGTGGACCACGGATTTCCAATTAATTTTTGCGCAAACTGTTTGTCTCGAAGAAAGTGGACCAAACCCAAACTGATCGAAACCGTGATTGCCGCAAGCAAGATAAACTCGACAGTTCCCTGGCCTTTCTGATTCAGCTTAAGAGGTTTATTCATGCGACCTCCCGTAACCAAACAAGGCTCGATAAAAAACCAAATAGAAGAGCGGCTGTAAAAGGGATTTTGTGGACCACATGGCCCGGTAATTTGTTGCGATTAAAAATAGAAAATAGATTGTGCAAAAAAGATTTCAGTTCGCCTTTCAAGATGACTTGAAAAACCCCAAGCAAAGCCCCCCAAACAATCGAGGCAAACAAAGTAATAGCAATTTCTTGCCAGCTGAGAAGGGGAGACACAGCGATAAAAATTTTAACATCACCACCGCCGAGTATTCGGAGCAAATAAAGTGGCAGGATGAGCAATGTCGCAGTAAGAATCGAAAGGACGCCTGGAATTAAACCTTCGAAACCTTGGGTTGCCAGCAAAAATAAAATCGAGATCGCAAATGCGGCAATTACCAAAGGATTGTGGACTTTCCTCGATCGCAAATCATCTACCACTGCTGCTAAAAGCAGAGCCAGAGCTAGAATCGTTTGTGATGAAGCAAAGCCCATCATGTTCATTTTACTTCCAAGGGATCTGGCTGACTTTTCCGCCATTGCTAGCGCCCCAGCCTTGACCCGTAATTAAGTGTTTTTCTACTCGAGCTCCTAATAGGGGCCCGGCTTTTTCAAAAGTTTTAAGGGGTGCGCTGACCAGCGACCCCATGACGACAAAAACAAACAGTGCGATCAGCAGAATGTATTCAACCGTCATCGTTCATCCTTTTTATTTTGCGACTTGATCCATTTCACTTGAAATGCTGTTCCATTTATCGGTCATTTTAGTTTTGATGGCTGGTCCAAAGATCACCAAGACACCAACAACAATTGCGATCAGCAAAATATATTCAGCAGTTCCCTGACCGCTTTCGTCGTTCCACAATTTTTTAGCAAATGTCTTGGCAGAAAATTTCAGTTTCTTCATGTTTCTATCCCTTTCATAGAGTTGCGGCTTCAGACTGAGATTCAGTCAGTCCACTTTATTTATCGGACGAAAATGAGAAAAGCCTGAGGGTTTCAGGAGATAAAAGCTCGACTGGACAAAGGTTGGGCAGGTGTCAAAAGTATGGGAAACAGCTGTCTAAGAAATAGTATTCACGAAGGTCTTCGCGCTTTCTTTTTGGGCGACTATGTAAATCAGCGCAAGCACGATTTCCATCGGAGAAAGGCCATCGTGGCCGAAGGGGATGCTAGCGCCCCCTTGCCCCAGCTTTCGTTCGACCTTCCAGGGTCGATCCGATCATGATTTTGGGTCACGAAGCCTCTGGATAAAAACCTAAAAAATCCATGTTTTCAATAGGTTGCTTTAAACAGGGGTACCGGTCACAAATCCACCAAATCCGCGGTGACCCTGGCAAGTGTCTCAAACTGAAGCATGTGGCTTGGACTCTGAAGAATGTGGCGTGGATTCTCAATCATTCAGATCAAGATGGAAGCGCTAAGACGAAAAAACAGCAAAAAACTCAACGAGACTAACTGACGATCACATTAACTACAAAAAACACAACAGCAGAACAGACAAACAGGACGACAAGTTGGCGAGGTAACATTGATTTAAAACTCCTTTTTCAAATCGTTAATTTTTCATCACATAAATATCAGGATAATTTCGACCATACTCTCCAGTGTCCATTCCGTAACCGACGACATAACGATCATCAATTGTTCGTCCAATGTAATCGGGACGAAGGGGAAGTTCACGGCGAGCTGGCTTATCCAATAAGGTTACAATCTTCAATGAGGCAGGGGAAGAAGCAATCAAACGATTGCGCAAAAAACTGAGTGTGCGTCCAGTGTCGATGATCTCTTCTACGATCAAGACATGCTTTCCAGCAATATTCACGCTGATGTCTTTGATAATTTTAATTGCTCCACCTTTTTCGACGGCTTGCAAATGAACGAAGTCGACCTGCTGCAAAAGTTGAATCTGTCGTCCCAGATCTGCCGTGAAATGCATCGAACCGCGCAAAGGACAGATCAAGATGACTTCTTTTCCTTCGTAATCAAATTCAATCTGCTTGGCCAGGCTTAGAACCATTTCCGCAATCTCTTCTTTGGTGATAAACGGGAGCATGTCTTCTTTGACTTGTTTTTTCATTTCACGCCTGCCTTCATTAAAATCATAAATTCAAGGTTGTTATACCAGCTGCATTGGCCATTCGAAGATATTGATTGGCTTCCGAGTGTTTGGGATCCCGGAGCAAAATATTTTCCCATTGCTCAGTGGCTTCGGCCAGATTGTTCATATTGTAATAAATCACGCCCAGTTTTAACCGAGCTGGAACAAACTGCGGATATTCGCGAATCAAGCCCTTCAATTCACGAATGGCTCGGTCGCTGTCGCCCAGTTTCACATGGCATTCGGCCACTCGCATTGCAATTTCAGCTTTCCGTGCGCTCAATTTTTGAGCTCGAAAAAGCTGTTCGAGTGCCTCACCGTAGTACTTGTACTGGAAATAGATGTCCGCTAGTTCTTCATGTTTGGAGGCTAGCTTTTCTTCGACATAGGAATCCATTTTGCCAGATTTGCGATCCAAAAGCTTTTGCGCTTCTTCGAAAACCAACTTTCCTTCATCATATTTTCCTAAGTCATTCAAAATGATGGAAAGCCCAACGCTTGCGTCGGTGTAGGTTGGATCAATTTCTAAAGCCCGCTTGAACGTCCGAATGGCTTTGTTGAACTGGCCTTTGTCATAAGAAATGGTGGCCAGCATTTGATAGATTTCAGCATTTCTCGAGTTTTGTAAAATCAGCTGATTTAAGATAGGCTCTGCGACTTTGTAATTGCCAGTGATGAAGTTCTCTTTGGCTTCGGCCAACATATCATCCCATATCATCTCAGCCATTATCGCAGTTCCTTTTTAGTCGAGCTCAATTCGTCCGAATTTGGAAACTTTGCCTTCAATGTCGATAGATATTTTTTTGATTTGTCCAAATCACCCACTTTGGCAGCACAGATGGCAGCTCGGGAAAGAGCACGGGCATCAAAACCCAAACCTGGATATTTCGTTAAGAGGCCCTCATAGCGTGGTAATGCACTTTCGAAAATTTCTCGAGTGAAATAAAAATCAGCAACGTATTCTTCTTTTCCAGCAAGCATTTTCAAAGTCTGCTCACGTTTTTCTTGAGAATCTTTCACATACTGAGAATTCGGAAACTGGTTGATCACTTCATCAAAATACAAAATTGAACTTTGAGCAAGAGCAAGGTCGCGATCGATGCTTGAAGGCAACTGATTAAAGAAGCTAAGGGCCAATCGATAAGTGACATAATCAATTTGCGGATGCTTTGGATGCAGATCTTTAAAGGCCTGATAGGACACCTGAGCTTCAGCAAAGGACTCTTGTTTGAAATGTGCGTCCGCAATCGAAATCTCAGACATGGTGGCGTATTTTGAATAGGGGAATTTATTTTTCACATCTTGATAACGCTTAATAGCCTCTTCAAAACGCTCTTCTTTATCGAAGTCCTGGGCGATCGCGAATGCACCCTCAGGAGTATCGGCTTTTTTGTCGGCAGAAATGCAGCCGGAAAGTATGGAAATAATTGAAACTAAAAGAAGAATAGTAATATTGACTCGAAGCATCTTGCACCCTCGGGAAGTTTAAAACTAACTACGAAAGTCGGTCAAATGTTTATAGATGGCGGAGACAGAAACTTTCAAAGCGCTAAACAGTGGGATCGACACAATCATGCCCAAAATTCCGGCGACATGAGAGCCCAAGATAACCGCTAATACAACGGTCACCGGATGCAAATCCACTATTTTTGCTACGACGAGTGGAATAATCAAAAGAATATCAAGAACTTGGGCAAGCGCATAGACAAAGATCAACCACAGCAAAGTTGAGTTCGGCAAGCCGTTGGCAAAACAAATCACCAAGCCTGGAAGAGCTCCGATAAACGGTCCCAAGTAGGGAATCATGTTCAAGAATCCGGCAAACACAGCTAAAATCAGAGCATAAGGAAAACCCAAAATCATCAATCCGGCGCCGATCACAAACCCCACCAACGCGCCTTCGAGAATTCGCGCTCGGATAAAGCCACCCATCTGCTGACTGATTTGGTAATTGAGATTCAACGCCAATTCAAAAAAATTATTGGGAACCAAGTTGAGTATTTTACGCATAAAATCTCGCCCGTCTTGCAACATAAAATAGGCCAGAAAGGGAGCTAGGAAAAAAACGGTAATCGACTGGCCGAGATAATCCGGCAGATTTTTGAAAAAATCCTGAGCAAGCAAAAGAATTCTCGGTTGAAGATTTGCCCTGAGATCCATCGGATACACTTTGGCGATTAATAAATTGGCCTGGTTTTCCAAATTGGCCAAAAACTGAGTGGAAGCTTCGATGTATTTGGGAAGGTCTGATTTCAGTGAACTGATTTGAATCAGCAGCATTGGAGAGATCGCCTGTATGGTCAAACCCAAAGTGCCAAATAAAACTAAAAATGGAACGGCGGTTGCCCAGGATCTGGAAAACCCTCTTCGCTCGAGAAAATCAACTGCAGGTGAAAGAATAAAATAGGTCACAAAGGCTAACAAACAGGAAACAAAGACATTTTTGATTAACATGATAGCAAGAATCAAAAGCAGCATAGCACTCAAAAAAAAGAACAGCTTTAGTTTTCTCTCTCGCTCGATGGCTTTTTGGGAAAAGCTCAAGCGCCTCTCCCATCTTTTTTCAATTCAGTGATTCGTGCTGTCGTTTGCCTCAACCTAGTTCCTAAAACCTCACCAATTCGAAGTAAAATTTTGACCCCACCAAAAGGATTTCGGTCGAGGATTTCCATCAAATCTGGTTTGTAAAAACCAATCAATACAGTTTCTTCATGAGCCGTGGCAGAAGCGCTTCTTCGCCCCTCGTGCTCGACCAATGCAAGCTCGCCAAAAAAATCAGAAGTCTTGAGTTGGGTGACATGGGTGACATATGTAGAAGACGTTTCTGCTTCCATTTCTTCT
>JAYTZS010000051.1:0-6252 GCA_043741885.1 Bdellovibrio sp.
GACTTTGGCTTGCAGAAGTTCTTTTGGCAAAAGCCTGCGATAAACTTCAGGGAGTTGGTGTCCAATCATCAGAAGGTTCTATCAGACTTTGCGCCCCGAGCAAATGTGTAGAATTTAGACAGATGCAATTCCCTGTCAGACCTAAAACGTCACTCCTGCAGGCTGTGACTGAAGGCTTCCATTCGCCTCAAAATGAGACAACTATTATGTAATGTATTCAATCACTTAAGAGATTCTGAGGAAGTGAATTGGAACCTCGGGTGGCGAGGCTTTTGCTCTAATGAAGGGGGAAGGTTCCTATTATCTCTCTAAGGAGTGACTTGTGAAAACGGTTAAATTGGTAAAAATGCTTTTGGTCTCTTTGACGATTTTGATGAGTTTCGCGGCTCAGGCCTGGGTTTCAACGGAGACTTCCGAGAAAATCTACAGCTTCAAATTCAAACTGCAAGGGCAAATCTACGAGTACTCGCAGAAATCGACGACCTACGAAGACGCCTACGAGCAAGCTGCAAAGTCTTGTTATCAACATTACAAAGGTGGACGCCCTTTGAACGAGGAGCGCGGTTTGGATATCATCGATGTCTGCGCCAACCCACGCACTTAGTTAATTTGTTCAGTTAAAGTGAGGAGAACCTTGATCCGCTTCCTGGCTTCGAATAAACTGAGCGCGCTGGCTGACGCTTGATTGCAGCAGGAGGAGTCTTCTTTGGGAGTTTTAAAACCTGTGCTTGATTTTCTTTTTGGCAAAGATCCTGATATCTTCGATGAAAATGGTCATGTGTTGCACAAGCACCCGAGAAAAAAATGGGAAGCTTGGCAAAATCGCTTAAAACTCAATCCTGATTACAACTGGCGACAGCACACTGGAACGTTGGCTGGCCAATCCGACGCCGTGGCTCCATCAGCAACGTCCCACCTGTCGACTGCGAAAGCTCAGACTCCACTGCGAAATCCATCTCCGACAAAATAAATAGTGAAATATTTAGGAAAATCGACGTCAGTCTAAATTCCCATCAACGAGATTTCGTTGGCTACTTCACCAACAGTCTGCAGACTGGAGAGGTCGTAGGGCCGAGATCGATCGTCTTTCTCTCCTGAAATCAGGTGGGCCAAATACCAAAGCAGATCATCTGTTGTGACAATTCCACTGGCAGCATTCCGGTCATCGGCGATTAGCAAGCAGGAAATTTTTGACTCAAGCATTTTTAAAATCGCACTTCGAAGAGGCAAATCTTGATGCACAAATTTAACTGGCGAGTTCATCACAGCCTCCACTGGGCTTCCGAGTGAAGTTGAGATCACATCTAAATCTCTAAGAGAAACCATCCCAACGATGGTTCCGGCGGGGTTGACCACCGGAAGATGACGAATTCGCTTCTCAACCATCAGCTCAGAGGCCTGCTCCAGCGTCGTGCCAATTGGCACGGTGATTAGATTCTTTGTCATGGCTGTTTGTACGGGGGTGATCATAAAATCTCCTAATAGATGCTATAACTCGGTTTCTAAATAAGATCAGCAAACTGAGGGCCATCTCTTTTTTTGCTTAAAAATCGAAATAGTGCCCACACAGCAAATCCATCGGGAACAATGAATCAGTTTGGGGGGAAATTGTCTCAAGTCGTTGCCAGTCCCGCTTTTAGAGCGAAGGTAAAACTTTCGATCTCCTGTTTTGGCGGCGCAATGGAGAAAAGATCCTCGATTTGCTGGCCCCAGGTGTGGACTCGGGCTGACTTCACTTCGACGCCAAGATCTTTGAGCTTTCTGACTGCAGCTAAGAGCAGCCCCTTTTGATCGAGGCCCTTAAAGGACAAAACCCACTCGTCAACATTCGAACTGATGATTTTGATATTTAAAAAAGCAACGGCTGGGGGCGGCTGACCGGAGAGCTTCATGGACTCAATCCATTTCAAAAGCTGAGGGGGATTTTTATTTGTTTGCACTTGAAACCAGTCATACACACCAAAGCCTGGCAAGGTTTGAACAAGCGCATGTTGAATCGATGCCCCAGAGGCATATATTTTCTCCACCACTTCGCTGAGCAAGCCCGATTTATCTTCAGATTGAAAATAACGAACCCATAGTTTTTTATTTCGATCTTTTAAATAGGACCAACCCTGTCCTTGCTCCAAGGCTTTTTCTAAATCCGACAGCAAATGGTTAGCTGCAAAAGACTGAAACAGAATCGGGTCCAGTTGGTCGAGCCACTCGGAAGAGCTTCTTTTTTTTGCCGGTAAACTCATCCATGATTTTTTAAGTTCAAGAAAATTTTGCGTGGCCCCGTCGAGCACTCTCTCCATCAGATCCGAGAGAAGCTTTGCTTTCCAGTCTGTCCAAGCTTCGGGATTGGTCGCTTTGATATCGAACAAAGTCCAAGCCCCCAAGCGCTGAAGCCGATTCGGATTGATTCCAAGTAATTGCAAATCTTGCCAAGTTTCTGGCGATTGTGGGTTTTTTCTGAAAGCCGCTGTTGAGAGCTCCAAATGGTTTCGGACCATCCACTGAACTTCCTGAATAAACGATTTAGGAAAACCAAAGGATTTCAGGTCTTCGCCAACCCACTTCTCACCAATACCGCTGTGATCCCCACTCATGCCTTTAGCTAAATCATGGTAAAGTGCCGTCCAAATAAGAATAGTCCAATCCGCTTTGCTAAGCTTTCGAAGCCAAGGATTCATCGGGCCTGGATTTGATTTTTTGTTTTTTCTAGCTTTTAAAACCTCTCGGCAAGACTGCAACAAATGCGCATCGGCTGTGAATCGATGATACTGATCGTGCTGAACACGACCAATCAAATGGGTCATTCGAGGGCACAAAAACTCGATCAGCCGCGAGTGGAAAACCGCCTGCAAGGTTTCATCGGAAGTTGTCTCTGAGAATAATTTCCGCAGAAGCTGGCCCCTGGTACTTGCTGGAATTTTCTTTGCATTCGACAGCTCGAGGCATTTTCGAACTTCGTACTGGGTGAGGATGCAGGGATCCGCCTGCAGAGCTTTAAAAAATTGCGCCGGAGTCCGCAGTTTCTCAGCTTGCCCCCGCCTAACCCGCACAGCGCCCTCGGGCAGTCGCGCCATTTCAAGAATCCACTGGGAATAAAAATGGACTCGGCTCAGTGACTGTTGCACCAATTTTGAAAGCTCGGCTGGAAGCATCTTCAACCAAGCTGCTAGCTCGAGCTGCTCTGTCGCTATTAGAATATCTGAATCTCCGTTCAAATGCATTTTTTGCCTGAGCTTGAGCAGAAAGAGCTTATCTTTTTGTAAGATTGAAAAGTCAGAGCTGAGATCTTGAAATCTTTCTTTAAAAAGATCCAAAATCACCTGCCCTTGAAAGAGATCGCGCAAACCTCCAGGGCCAAATTTCAGTTGCGGCTCAAGAAAACTTTGGATCGAGTCAAAGCGTTGAGCCCGGGCTTTTCGCTCAGATGCCAAATCAGAGAGAATTTTTCGAATGATTTTCTTTTGTGAAAAGAGCACATTCTGCTGTTGCAGGAGCTGCTCATTGCCTAAAACTGTTTCAGCTCGGGCCTGCCAGAGAGCCAATATATCGGTGCTTTTAACACCTTGACTCCAGTCGTGAAGATCCTCCGGCACGCGGTAGCTAATCCGATAACCAATTTCTAAAAGATCGGAGGTCAGTTTCAAAACTGATGCCTCCGGTCCAAGAAAGAGCAAATCCAGATCTGATTTTGGAGCGAGCTCTCCCCGCCCCCAGGAGCCCAATAAAATAGGATGAGCCGCAAACCATAGGGGGTGGGCTCGAAACACTTTTAAAACCTGAGAAGATAAATACTCGGAGAGCAAAAGAGGATTTTGCGCTTGCCCGTGATCGAACAGACGGCTTGCTTCCATGAGCTCCGTTGAACTAAGAAACACGTGACGATTGGCGATCATTCTTTGAGTGCTTCCTGCCATTCCAGTATTGATTTCATCGCCTCCAAAGGAGTTTTATTCATAACAGGAAATTGCCGCAAGCTTTCAAGAATTTCTGGAAAAACAAAATTTTCTTTCGACTTTGAGTTTCCAGACTGTTGCAAATCCCCTCTCTCCTCGAATTCTAAAAGCGAAAGCTGAGATGATCCCGACATCTTTTGTTCTTCTAAATCCTTTAACAAAGAGCGAGCACGGGAAGTGATCTCTGTCGGCACGCCAGCCAGTTGAGCCACTTGAATTCCGTAAGATTTATGAGCCGGACCCGCTTTTAAAGTGTGAAGAAAGCGAATTTCTCCATTCTTTTCGACCACAGTCATGTGTCCATTTTTCAATTGTGAAAATCGAGCTTCTAGAGAAGTCAGTTCATGATAGTGGGTTGCAAATAACGTCAGCGCTGCTTTTTTCTCGAGAATAAATTCCAAAATCGCCTGAGCCAGAGTCATCCCATCGAAAGTGCTGGTGCCGCGACCAATTTCATCCAGAATCAACAGCGAGCGAGAAGTGCACTTATCCAGCATTTCGGCCGTTTCTGTCATCTCTACCATAAAAGTTGAAAGGCCTTCAGATAGCTGATCACTGGCACCTATCCGAGTGAACACATGATCAAAGATTGGAAGCTCCGCTGAATCTGCAGGAACAAAAGATCCGGCTTGAGCCATGAGCACCGTCAGCGCTACTTGCCGCATTAAAGTCGATTTGCCGGCCATGTTGGGCCCCGTCAAAAGCAGACAGCCGCCTGCATTCAATTCCAGGTCATTGGCAACAAAACCTTTTTGCACAACTTGCTCGACTACTGGGTGCCGGGTGGCGCGCAGTTTCAAAACCCTTCCTGAGATTGCCTCGTTGGACAGTTGCGGTCGACAGTATTTTCGCTCGATCGCAAGCCAAGCAAAGGAAGTCAGAACATCAAGTTCACTGGTGTCAGAGGCGAGCTGCAACAACTGGCCAGCCATGCTGAGACAGTGAGCTCGCAAATCTTCGAAAATTTCAAACTCCAATTGAGATCTGTGCGTTTGAGCCGAGAGAACTTTCTTCTCCAGCTCTTCTAGCTCTGAAGTAAAATAGCGTTCAGCGTTGGTCAGCGTCTGTTTACGTAAATAACGAGCTGGCACTTTTTCTTTGTGAGTGTGAGTGATCTCAATGTAGTAGCCGAAGACATTGTTGTAGCGAATTTTAAGACTTTGAATTCCAGTCTTTGCTTTTTCTTCGCTCTCCATTTGCGCTACTTTTGAATGTGCATTGGTCGACAGATCAATCAACTCATCTAACTCGGGTGAGTAACCTTTGCGGATCAGGTGGCCCAATTTTGTTTGCAACGGCGGCTCCTCGACAAGGGTTTGTCGAATTCCATCACTCAAAGTTTGCAAGTTGTTTAAATCGAGCTTTGCAAGATTTTCTTGCTCGTCCTGTTTCGGAACTCTAATTTGAATTCCTGAAGTTTGCGAAATCAGCAATGCTTTCACTCCAGCTTCAATCGATTGACTAAGCGACAACAGATCACGTCCATGGCACTGCGGCTGCGAAATTTTACCTAGCCGGCGTTCAATGTCGCCCATTTCTGAGAGAGCCTGACGGACTGATTTCAGACGTCCCGGATCCTTCATCCAACTTTCCACTGTCTGATGGCGGGACTCAATCTCGGAAAGTTCTGTCAGGGGAAAGGAAAGCCAATTTCTCAGCTTTCTTGTCCCCGCCGAAGTTTGAGTCCGGTTCATGGCGTAAAAGAGGCTTCCCACTCCTTCGCCGCGGTAAGTGGCAAAGACTTCTAGATGTCGAAGCACCGTCGATGAAAGATCCAGTCTCTGTTGCAAAGTTCTGATCTGAAATGGCTTTAAAGTTTTTAGGCTTGCCGCTCCGCCTAAATAATCGATGTAAGCCAGCAAACGATTTGCTGCCGTCGGAAGCAAAGAATTGGATTGAAGTTTTGAGTCTTGAAACATTTCATGTTCGCTGCGAACTCCAGAAAACACCACTTGTTCGCCGAGCGGCTGATTCGGCGGTAAAACCAACTCAGCAATCGGCAACACATGCAGCAGCCTCTGCAGCTCGGAGGCTTGCAAGTTGACAAAGTAAAAACTTTCTCCGGTTGTCGTATCAACGCAGGCCAAAGTTCCTCCCAAAGCTCCTTGTTCCCAGCAAGCCAGATAATGGCTCAGGGTGTGATCCAAAGTTTCTGAATCGTAAATCATTCCCGGAGTCAGGACTCGGGTCACTGCCCGTTTGACAATTCCTTTGGCCAACTTCGGATCCTCAATTTGCTCGCAAATCGCCACTTTCATTCCAGCTTTGAGCAGCTTATTGATTGGACCCGCAACCGAGTGAT
>JAYTZS010000052.1:0-6243 GCA_043741885.1 Bdellovibrio sp.
TCGGCCGAGCGGAAAGCATTCACAGCTTCAAATCCGAATTCAGGCGCGATCAAAGAGATCGTGTCGAAATCCAGCGCCATGTTCATGCTGGCCATGACTCCTTCTTTCATCAATTTTTTGATGAGTTCTGGAGCTTTCAATCCCATTTCCATCGCCAGATCACTGACTTTCATGGACTGATTGACTTTGATCACACGCTTAGAGGCTTTTGGTTTTGTAATTTGAGTTTGCATGGAAGGTCTTGCCAACACTCCCTTTTTCTTTTTTGGTTGGAAAACCATTTCGCGCTTGCGGAATTCCGCTGCGTCGAAGTGTTTAACTTCTCCTTCTTCAGCCGGCTTCGCTGTCGCAGCGTCTCCACCAGGCTTGAATCCACCTTTGCGCTTGTCATCACTGCGTCGGCGGTCGTCAGTCAAAACAGGAACATCTGTCATAGAGGAGGAAGCCTGAATAAATCCAGTTCTTAGATTGCCTTTAGGACGAGGCCCACCTGGCTGAGGCCCACCAATGCTAGATTGAGGACGCGGACCGCCGGTTCTATCACCCGCCCGCGTAGGGCCTCCAGTTGAAAGTCCACCAGTTGCTTGCGGACCCGCCACTCGGCTGAGATCCATGCGTCCAATGATATTTCGGCGAGGCGCACTGGCCACTCCGCTATTTCCAATAGCCACTTCTTTTTTTCGTGCCGCTGGCATTGTCTTTCGCTCAGCCCCTGGTCCTGAATCCGCGCTTCTACTTCCATTAGGAGTAGGTCCTGACGAAGCAATAGCGGGTGCCGCGACTGCGGCCAATTCGGGCGCAGCTTCAGCTGTCGCTGGTTCTTCTTTCGCTTCTGTCTGCTGTTGCGCTGGAGCGGGCGGAGGAGTCGCGACTGGAGCTGCCGACACTGTTAGTTGTGCTTGTTGCTGTGCGGCCCCTAGAGAAGTTTCCATCTCTGGCTCAACTTCAGCTGGAGCGGCAACATGGGTTGCTTCTGGCACTTCCGCTTCGCTCAAACCAGGCTCACTCATTTCCTCTTCCAAAGTCGATTCCTGAGGAGAAGCTTCAATAGCTTCCACTTCTTCTTTGACTGGCTCTTCAACAGCTTTCACTTTTCTACGCACAACCGGAGTCACCGTTTTGGCAGAAGGAGCCGCCGCTGCAGCGGCGCTCGAAGTGACTTTAGCTGAGACTTTAGCTGTGGCTTTGCCCGTGGAGGCTTTCGCTGAGGCTTTTGTTGGAGCTGCCGCTTTGGTCGCAGTGCTGGCTGCCTTTTTTCGAGCCGCTGGCTTTTTTTCGCCATCGGAAGCTCTTTGAGGCTCGCTCAATCTGACTTTGATCGTTTCCAAAATCGTCGGCTCGAGCTCCGCCATGTGAGATTTCACAGGCAAATGCCACTCACGGATTTTGTCCATAAGAGCGAGCGGGGTTAGCCCGACTTCTTTCGCAAATTCAAACACCTTTGGATTACTCACTCAGACTCCTATAAAAACTTGTCATAATACTTTTCTTCATACTTTGCCTAATACTTGGTCTTCATACTTTTCTTGCAGCTTTTTGCAAAAAATCAATTCAATTATTCAGCTATTTTCTCGATCTTTTCGATTTTCTCATCTGCACTTTTTTCCACAATCAAATCGCTTTTCTCGCTGGTCTCTAATTTTTCGAGCTCAGCCTTCAAGCGCAAATCGGCTTGAGATTTCGCATCGCCTGAGACTTTCACATTGATTTGAGAGTGCGGTGACTTTGGGATTTCCAGACCTTCTGCTTTGTATTTCTCAATCACTGCTTTCGCATCGTTGATCAATTTCTCAGCTTTGTCCGGGTCTTCATATCCTGGAATAGTCATGATATCTGCCACTTGAGCTTGCGCCACAATTGGAAAAGATCCGAAGCCACTTTGGAAAATATTTTGCGCCATGGTCTCTGTCATTCCTGGAATCAACATCAAATTGAAAATGGCATCTGCTGTTCTAGCCGCCGCCGAAGATTCTGACATGATATCAATTTTCCAGCCAGTCAGCTTCGCTGCCAAACGAACATTTTGGCCGCGCTTTCCGATCGCTAGGCTCAATTGATTATCCGGAACAACGATTTCCAGTTCTTTGTTTTCTTCATCTAAAAACACTCGAGAGATTTCTGCTGGGGCCAGCCCGTTGCACGCGAAGCGAGTGATATCTTCATCCCAAGGAACGATATCAATTTTTTCACCGCGCAATTCTTGAACGATGTTCTGAACCCGAGTTCCTTTCATTCCAACGCAAGCACCAACTGGATCAACGGAGCTGTCCTTTGAACGAACTGCAATTTTTGCTCGAGCCCCTGGCTCACGAGCTGCCGCCATGATCTCGACAATTCCATCATAAATCTCAGGAACTTCCATTTCAAAAAGCTTGATGATGTATTCAGGTGCGGCACGAGACATGATAATTTGCGGTCCACGAGTCGTCTGTCGGACTTCTGACAAATATCCTTGGATACGGTCACCTGGCTTGTAAATCTCACCAGGGATCTGTTCGCGTGGTGGGATGTAGGCTTCTGTTCGGCCCAAATCGACGACGATAGCGCCTCTTTCAACTCGACGAGCGATCCCCGAAGCGATTTCGCCTTTTCTAGATTCAAATTCATTAAAGATAATATCACGCTCAGCATCTCTCACTTTTTGCATGATGATTTGCTTGGCTGTTTGAGCGGCAATCCGGCCCAAATCTGTCGAATCCAATTTGATTCCAATTGAGTCATCCAATTGAGCCTCTGGATCCAACTTCAAAGCTTCGTCCAAAGGAATTTCAACTTCTTCGTCAATAAATTTTTCACGAGTTACAACTTCTTTAAATTCAAAAAGTTCAATTTCTCCGGTCTCTTCATTGTAGGAAGCTTCGATCTCCCTGTAGGTGCCGTATTTTTTACGAGCGGCTACCAGCATCCCTTGGGTGATTGCTTCAATCACCAGATTGCGATCGATTCCTTTGTCTTTTCCGACTTGCTCGATCACTCGAGCGAGATCTGAAAACATATTTTCAGCCATGCTGACCTCTTATTTTTTTTGCGCGCCCTTTTTTTGCAAGGGAACCTTTGCTTGTTTGCCTTCTTTAAAATCAAATACTGTCTTTGCCTTTTCAATCGCCGTGAACGGAATAGAAAGCTCTTGAGCCTCCACTTTCACTTTCAAACCCTGGGGCTCGACCGCAATCAGCACTTCGGAGATCTGTTTGGCATTTTTGAGTGCCGCACTTTCGCAGCCGAAATTCTCCAAGGACTTATCCAATTTCAGCCATATTTTTTTGCCTACGACCTGCTCATAGTGCCAGTCTTTTTTCAGTGGCCGCTCCAATCCAGGAGAAGACACTTCGAGAACATATTCGCCACCTGGAATGATGCTTTCATCCACATCTAAAATTTCATTCAAGCCGCGAGAAAAACTGGAGCAGTCTTCAATTCCGACGCCGCCAACTTTGTCGATAAAGATTCGCAGAGTGCGCCCCATGGTGCCACCGATGAATTCGAGATCGTAGACGCGAACGCCAGCGCGCTCGGCCACCTGGTCGGCAAGAGATTGGATCGTTTGTAGTGTGTTTTCAGATATCATTCGTAGTTTTAAGCTCTACTTGAAAGTCTATTCAGTTTTTAATATTCAGTTTTTAATATTCAATTGTAATATTCAGTTTTACTTCTTTGTTTTTTTCTCTGTTTTTTTTCAGAGCTGCCATTTTTCAGATCGTGATTTGCATCTCACCACAACCCTCAAAACACAAAAAGTGGACTGTTTCCAGCCCACTTTCATCTACTTAGTTAACAAACCCAGCCGCTCAAATCAAGGTTTTAAGCGACTTGCTGAAAGGCTCATCACCAACGCCGCTGAGCCATCGCTATAATAGCCCCCACGCCGGTGATTTGCTCCGAAGCCTAATTTTTCGTATAATTTTTGTGCTTTTACATTTTCTTCGTGCACTTCAAGCCACAAATGACGCTCGCCTCCAAGCTGAATGATGAGGGCTTTCATGAAGGCCTCCATCACTCCCTGATTTTGAAACTGCACCGCCGTTGCCACTATGCTAATCTCCCAGGCGTCTAGAGCATCTCTTAGACAGATCAAAGCTTGGATTTGAGAAGCGACTTCATAGACCCAGGTTTGGGCATATTCGAATTCACCGCGAAAACTATCTTCGGACCAATTGAAGGCAGCAGATCGCAGCGGGTCCAGCAGTGAAATCAGTTGCGGAAGATCGGCGCGCTCGCCTCGGCGCAAAAGGAAGCTAGCTGGATTTGCCAAGGTATTTCACCCGGTATTTGCGTTTCAAAATATCGAACCAATCTTTCAGTTTGTCCTGCAGTTGCTCCTGCGCCAAGACTTCTTTGATACTGTCTTTAAATTGAGAAAAAGACATGTTGCCAAACTTCACTCTGTTTTTATCATAAAAAATTTTCGCTTCATCATCTGAAATTTGGACACCGGTGGTTTCAGTTTTGAATTTCAAAAAATTGCGCGCACGGATTTTTCGATTCAAGGCTTGCCTAATCTCGGCATCACTGACTTCCAGTTGCTGCCAGCCTTTCCAACCCGCAATCTGAGTCTCAAGATGCTGGTTTCTCGCCATCAGCTCAGCTTCAGTGACTTGTCCCACGGAAAAATTCTCAGCTTCAGCTTGCACAACCATCTCTAACAAAATCTGGGCAAGCGTCTTTTGAAAAGCTTCACTGTCTTGCTTGAGAAGCCAGTCTTTGCGCTCCAAGACGACTCCTTTTTGCGGCAAAGGCAATAGCAGCGCTTGATCAATCACATTGGAAATTAAAACTTCACGACTGGTGATCACATGGTTGCTCACTTGAGCCACGGCCTGAGAAACCAAATTGCCTTTCGGTGTGGTTTTGTAAGCGAGAAAATTTTGTGCGGAAGAAGAATTCGGTGAAGCTCCAGGTCCAGCTTGCGTCTGCATCGTTGCCGACGTTTGGGCCTGCGCGCTGCCAAGCAGGCAGACTATAATGCAGACTATAATAAGGAGCGAGTTTACAATATTTAACAGGTTGAAGTTGATCGTCATTTTTTCAGTTTGCCTGAGAGTCCCATGGACTGCAATAAAAAGGGCCCGGCCTTTTAGAAAGCCGGGCCCGCAGGTTGGGGATCCACTTGGAATCCACTTGCACAGACTGAAAATCGGCGGAACGCACCCGCAAGATTAAAAACTAACTCGACCTACGATAGAAAGGTTTGAGTAATTCATCGCTTCGATTGGAGTGTCATTATAAGCACTTTGTTGCAGACTTGATTTTTGAAATCCACTTCCGTCAATCTTATTGGTCATGTTCCACATGTAGCGATAGTCGACTCCCAAAGAGAAAGACTCGCTCAGTTCTACGGAAGCTCCCAACATCATGCCTAAATCCAGCGCGTGCGAGGAAACAGCTGCATCCGAAAGTGCAAACTGCTTATCAGTAAAGGTTCGATAAGTGTACGAACCCACTGTGCCGACTTCGGGACGCAACATTCCATTCAGGAATTGGTACTTCACTAAGACGGAGGTTGAGTACTGATTCATGTCTGTGATGCGCGGATAGTTGTTGCAGTAGGGATTGCAAATCGTCGCTCCGCTCCCAGAGTAAGGATCAAAACGCTGCTCAACTTGATAGTTTGAATATTGAAATGTCCCTTCAGCGACAATTTTATCGGTGAATTTCTGGCCATATCCTAAGCCAAAGGAGAATTGAGGCTTTACGTTCACTGCATCTGGATAATTGCCTGATCCTGCAGAAAATGAAAAGTAAGAGCGAGACTTCGGCTTCTCTTCGTCTTTTTTGAATTCAGACAGAGCAGCAGAGACTTCACCGCGAATTGCCTCACGGTCCAATCGCTCTTCAACTGGCGATACAACCACGGGCGGTGCCACTGGAGTTGCCACAATGACCGGGGTTGGAGCTGCGACGACTGCTGGCTCTAGCGGTGCAACAGGTGCAATCACTGGAACAACTGCCTTCTGCTGTTGATCTGATTTTTGTTGGCCTTCGACGGTGTTGCCGTTGCCAATCACCACTTGAGTCGCTTGCTGTTGGTTGGCCTGACTCTGATTCATCAAAGTGTTGAATTTATCGCCAAACAAAACTTCTCCGCGACGCTTTTCATCATCAAGCCGAGATTGCTCGAGTTTTTCCACAATCTTTTGCTCAGTTGAAATCTCAGCATCTTGTCTAGTTTTACGCATCTTCTCAGCGCTGTTCTCTGCCAGAGGACTGGCTTCGATCACAGTGACTGGCTGCTTTTGCAATTGG